>JBDZVP010000062.1:0-12166 GCA_040255765.1 Sphingomonadales bacterium
TCCACAACTTCGCGGGATAAATCACGAATTTGTCTTGCGTTCGTGACTCACTCGTGATTCACCAAGAGACGCGATGGGTGGCAAACGCAATATCAGTTTGATTCGGCGGATGTTCTGGCCCGCGATGGCGCTTCTCGTCGTCGGCAATTTTGCTGGCTACGCGATCGCCGGGCCGAACGGGCTCCTCGCCTGGGGCGGCTACCACCACGATTTGAAGGACCGGCAAGCCGAACTTGCCGAGCTGAAGGCCGAGAAGGCACGCCTGCAGCATCGCGCCAAGCTACTCGATCCCAAGAAGGCGGATCCAGACATGGCCGACGAGCTGGTTCGGCGCGAACTTGGCCTTGTCCGGCCCGACGAGGTGATCGTTCCACTGAACTAGACTCGGGACGCCAATCCGGCCAAGCGTTCAGGAACGCGGTGAAGCGGCGGGCGTTGGTCTGGTCATCCGCCGCAGCACGTCCTCCGCGATAGGGAAGCTTTTTGGCCGAACGTTCCACGCCCGACCGGGAAAAAAAATATTCCTCGGAACTCTACGAACGACTGGTCAAGTCGGTCGTCGATTATGCCATTTTCATGCTCGACGCAGACGGCAATGTCGTAAGCTGGAACCCCGGGGCGGAGCGGATCAAGGGCTACACGCCGAATGAAATCATCGGCCAGCATTTTTCTAAGTTTTACACTCCCGAGGACCTGGAGGCGGGAATGCCGGATCGGGCGCTGAAGCAGGCGCGTGAGGAAGGGCGTTTCACGGCGGAGGGCTGGCGCGTCCGCAAAGACGGCTCGCGCTTCTGGGCGATGGTGGTGATCGACCCGATCCGCGAGGACGACGAGGTGATTGGGTTCGCCAAGGTCACGCGCGACATGACCGAGCGGCGCGAGGCCCAGATCGAGCTCGAAGAATCGCGGCAGGCACTGTTCCAGTCGCAGAAGATGGAGGCGGTCGGCCAGCTTACCGGCGGGATTGCACACGACTTCAACAACCTGCTGATGGGGATCACCGGCAGCCTCGACCTGATGAAGGCTCGCCTGAGCCAGGGCCGGATCAACGAGGTCGAACGCTACATCACCGCGGCGCAAGGGGCTGCGTCACGGGCAGCGACGCTGACTCACAGGCTGCTTGCCTTTTCGCGCCGTCAAACGCTCGAGCCCAAGGCTGTGAACGCGAACCGGCTGGTGTCGGGCATGGAAGAGCTGGTCAGGCGTTCGGTGGGGCCGGATATCGAAATCGAGTTCGTCCTGGCCGCGGGACTCTGGCCGTGTTTCTGCGATCCCAACCAGCTTGAAAATACCGTTCTCAACCTCTGTATCAACGCGCGCGACGCAATGCCGGATGGCGGGCGTCTGACGGTCGAAACCGCGAATACCTGGCTCGATGCTGCTACCGCCAAGCAGCGCGAGATGGAGCCCGGCCAATATATCGCGATCTGCGTGACCGACACCGGCATCGGGATGCCCCCGGATGTGATCTCGAAGGCTTTCGAGCCGTTCTTCACAACCAAGCCGCTCGGCAAGGGAACCGGGCTCGGGCTTTCGATGATTTACGGGTTCGCCCGCCAATCGAACGGCCAGGCCAGGATTTACTCGGAGGTCGGTCAGGGAACCACCGTCAAAATCTATCTCCCGAGACACCATGAGAAAGAGGCCGAAAGGGAAGCGGAGGAACGGCCGGCGCCGATGCCGCGGGCCGAATATGGCGAGACCGTCCTCGTGGTCGATGACGAGCCGACGCTTCGGATGCTGGTCGGCGATACGCTGACCGAACTCGGGTACAGGGGAATCGAGGCCGCCGATGCTCCTTCCGCGCTCAAGGTGCTCGAATCCGACGTCAAGATCGACCTTCTGATCACGGATGTCGGCCTGCCCGGCGGGATGAACGGCAAGGAGCTCGCGGAGGCGGCGTGGAAGCGGCGCCCGGGGCTCAACGTGCTGTTCATCACCGGCTATGCGGAGAATGCAGCGATCTTCAACGGTCAGCTGGAGCCGAAGACGCACGTGCTGAGCAAGCCGTTCGCGATGGATGTGCTGGCGTCGCGAATCCGCGCCATCCTGGAGGACTGATCTTGCGCGCCCGGGCCTGTTGCCGCTTCGCCTGGCTCGACCTATAGGGCGGGGCGCCTTCCACTTAGCCTGAGAGACGAGACGTGGCGCGTTCCGCCAAAGCCAAGACATCGCCGCCCGACGAGCCGCAAACTCCGAGGCCCCCGCAACCGAAACCCTTCAAGGCGAGCAAGGAACAGCTGCTCGAATTCTACAAGGAAATGCTTCTGATCCGCCGCTTCGAGGAGCGGGCGGGCCAGCTTTACGGACTCGGGTTGATCGGCGGATTCTGCCACCTCTACATCGGGCAGGAAGCGGTCGCGGTCGGACTCCAGTCGGCGATGAACGACAAGCTCGACAGCGTCATCACCGGATACCGCGACCATGGGCACATGCTCGCCTATGGAATCGATCCGAAGATCATCATGGCGGAACTGACCGGGCGCGAAGCCGGAATCTCCAAGGGCAAAGGCGGCTCGATGCACATGTTCAGCGTCGAGCATAAATTCTACGGCGGCCACGGCATCGTCGGAGCCCAGGTTCCGCTCGGAACCGGCCTTGCCTTCGCGCACAAATATCGTGGGGATGGCGGCGTCTGCCTGACCTATTTCGGCGACGGCGCGGCCAACCAGGGCCAGGTCTACGAGGCGTTCAACATGGCCCGGCTGTGGGACCTGCCGGTGATCTACGCGATCGAGAACAACAATTACGCGATGGGGACTTCGGTCGAGCGCTCGGCTTCGGAGCCGGACTTCTACAAACGCGGCGAAAGCTTCCGGATTCCCGGAATCCAGGTCGACGGAATGGATGTTCTCGCGGTTCGCGGAGCCGCGGAAATGGCGCTCGAATGGGCGCGGGAGAAGGGACCGATCATCCTCGAGATGAAGACTTATCGTTATCGCGGTCATTCGATGTCCGACCCCGCCAAATACCGGACCCGCGAGGAAGTGCAGGAGGTTCGCGAAACGCGCGATCCCATCACCCATGTCGAACGCGAGCTGGAGAAGATGGGGGTGAACGCCGAGGAGCTCAAAGCCATCGACAAGCAGATCAAGGAAATCGTCGTCGGCGCCGCCAAATTTGCTGAAGACGCTCCGGAGCCGGACCCGTCCGAGCTCTATACCGACGTCCTGGTGGAGTCCTACTGATGGCACTGGAGCTCAAGATGCCCGCGCTGTCTCCGACCATGGAGGAGGGGACTCTCGCCAAATGGCTGGTGAAGGAAGGCGACGACGTGAAGTCGGGCGATATCCTTGCCGAAATCGAAACCGACAAGGCAACGATGGAATTCGAAGCGGTCGACGAAGGCAAGATCGGCAAGATCCTCGTCCCGGAAGGGACCGAGGGCGTGAAGGTCGGGCAGCCGATCGCAATGCTCGAGACGGAGGGCGGCGAAGCGCCGGCTGCCGGACCGAAGCATGAGCCGGAGGCTCAGGCCAAGCCCGCGTCGAAGGAGGAGCCGTCGATCCCCGCTCCCGAATCGCAGCAGGCCGAGGCGACACCGACCCCGCACCAGATGGAAACCGCGGCGCGCGACCTCGCTCACGACGCGGACGAGACCAGCGATGCGGATCGCCCGGACGCGCCGGAAGGGGCGGCGATGGCGGAGATGACGGTGCGCGAGGCGCTCCGCGACGCGATGGCCGAGGAGATGCGCCGCGACGAACGCGTGTTCGTAATGGGCGAGGAAGTCGCGCAGTACCAGGGCGCCTACAAGGTCACGCAGGGGCTTCTCGACGAGTTCGGGCCGCGGCGGGTCGTCGATACGCCGATCACCGAATATGGGTTCGCGGGGCTTGGCACCGGCGCCTCGATGGGCGGGCTCAAGCCGATCGTCGAGTTCATGACGTTCAACTTCGCGATGCAGGCCATCGACCACATCGTGAACTCAGCGGCCAAGACCAATTACATGTCGGGCGGCCAGATGCGCTGCCCGATCGTGTTCCGCGGGCCCAATGGAGCGGCGGCGCGGGTCGCTGCCCAGCACAGCCAGAATTACGCCAGCTGGTATGCCCACGTACCGGGCCTGGTGGTGATCGCGCCGTACAGCGCAGCGGACGCCAAGGGTCTCCTCAAGGCGGCGATCCGGACCGACGATCCGGTCGTTTTCCTCGAGAACGAGCTTCTCTACGGCCAGCATTTCGATGTTCCGCAGGTCGAGGATTACGTGCTCCCGATCGGCAAGGCGAAGGTGGTGCGGCCGGGCAAGGACGTGACTCTCGTCAGCTACTCGATCGGGGTCGGAGTCGCGCTCGAAGCCGCGCAACAGCTGATGGCCGAGGGGATCAACGCCGAGGTGATCGATCTTCGAACGCTCCGGCCGCTCGACAAGGAGACGGTTCTCGCGAGCCTCAAGAAAACCAACCGGATGGTCGTTGTCGAAGAAGGCTGGCCGGTCTGTTCGATCAGCTCCGAGATCATCGCCATCGCAATGACCGAAGGCTTCGACGACCTCGATGCGCCGGTCCTCCGCGTGACCGACGTCGACGTTCCGCTGCCTTATGCCGCGAACCTCGAAAAGCTGGCGCTGATCAAGGTCGAAGATGTCGTCACCGCCGCAAAGCAGGTCTGTTACCGTTAGCGAGCCGCTCGGCGCCGACCGGGAACTGGCGTTGCTCCACAGTCCGGCTCGGGTGCGCGAGGCGTTCCGCGCCCTGTTCTCCATCGACGCTGCCATGGGCGATGTGGTCGCGCGTGCCACCGAGCCCGGTCTCGGGCGAATCAAGCTCGCCTGGTGGCGGGAGCAACTGGAAGCGCTGGATTCGAACCCGCCGCCGGCAGAGCCGAGGCTCCAGGCGGTTGCCGAGCGCTTGATTCCTGCAGGTGCGACCGGCGTTGAACTGGCGGAGCTGGAAGCTGGCTGGGCGACCTTGCTCGATGAGAGAGTGGATCCCGAGCTTGTCGCCGGCAGGGGAGCCATGCTCTTCGGGGTGGGTGGCAGGCTGCTGGGCTCGGACGATCCGAAGCTCGAAGATGCAGGAGCGCTCTACGCGCTGGCGTCGGTGGGCCGGCGCGGTGTGCCTGAGCTGTTCGAGCCAGCCCGCCAAAGTTTGGACAGATTGCGCGGCCATCGCTTCGGCAGGCGGCTTCGACCGCTAACCCTGCTGGCGCGTGCAGCTGCCCGCGATCTCGATCGGCAGGAGCCGGAAGGCTCGCGAGGCCGGGTCGCGGCGATGCTCGCGCACCGGTGGAGCGGCCGCATCGGTTGACAGCAGCCGCTTGCGGATTGAACGATGTTTGAGCCGAATCTCCATCGATGGGGGACTCCCTGTGTGGCGATTTCTGGCCGGGGCCTTTGCTGCTTTGCTGATGATGACGGGCGCCTTCCTGCTGTGGCAGGGGCGTGCCGAGGATGGGCCGGTCCTTCCGCCGCCACCTGACAAAGCGGCCAGTGCGCCGATGATGCTCCAGAAGCCGCCCGCAGCGACGGAGAAGAGCAAGGAAGAGAAAAGATTCGCCCGCGCCGACCGCAACGATGACGGAAAGATCGTGCTTGCCGAGCTGCTCGAGCCCAGGCGCAAGGGCTATGCGAAGCTGGACAAGAACGGCGATGGCAAATTGTCGTTCGAGGAATGGGCGCACACCACGATCGACAAGTTCAAGGGGGCCGATGCCAACCGCGACGGCCAGCTCAGCCGAGCCGAATATGCCACGACCGCGCCCAAGCCGCGGAAGAAGCCGAAGTGCGGCTGCTAGGCCCGTCCACCATCCGCTCTTCGGCGGATCGTTCCCCTCCCCACGAGCTGCGCTCGCAGGGAGGAACTTACTGCGCTAACGCCGTCTGCGTGTCGCTGTCCAGGATCACTCGGGCGAGGAGCTTGTCGTCGCGGTCGTAGCGATCGGGGCGGAAGGTCACTCCGTCGGCTGACGGGGCGGCGGTGAAATAGGTGATGTAGACCGGCACCGGGTTGGGGACGTCGACGCGCTCGTCGGCCGTTCCGTCAGGCGTAGGCGGAGTGCCGAATACCCATTTTTCAAGTCGCTTGGCATCCTGAAGGCGGATGCAGCCGTTGCTGATCCAGCGAGCGTCGGACTTGAACATCGGTTCTTCGGCGTCGGGAACATCGTGAAGGTAGATGCCGAAATCGTTGGGGATCATGAACTTCATGTCACCCATGGAATTCCACGGGCCGGGTCCGCGGCGAAGGCGGACATCTACCCGGCCGTCGTAAACGCCCTGCCAATCGACCGTCGCGGGATCGACCTGCGTTGCATTGTCGGTCCAGTCGGACAGGACTTCGTAATCGCGCTCCGTGAGGTAGGAGAGCCCCTGTTCGAGCACTCGCTTGGCAACGATCGTCCGGGTGAGGTCGGGCGGGACGTTCCAGTAGGGGCGCAGCTGGATGTAGCGAAGCTCGGCCGCCATCATCGGGGTCTGGCGGTCGGAATCGCCGACGATGACGTTCATGCTGTCGACGGGCTTGCCGTCCTTGTACATGTAGAGCTTTGCGGCGCCCGCATCGACGAGGATGTAGCGCTTCTTGTAATCGGACGGCGGAAGCCGCCGCGCGCGCTCCATGTTGAGGATGATGACGCGCTCGTAGTGGTCAGCACCCTTGTTCAGGGACGCAATCGTGCCGTTGCCGACGATCCCGTCCGATGTCAGGCCATGCGCCGACTGATATTCGCGCACCGCCTTGTCGAGCGCGGAATCGAAGACGGTGCCGTCCGGCAGCCCCAGCCGCTTGCGGAGCAGGGCAACGCGGTCGTCCTTCGAGCCGCTCTTCATCACGGCGCCTTCAGGGATCTGGATTTGCGGAAGCGAGCCCCAGCGCGCCTTGTATTTCATCAGGCCGCGCCGAAGCTCGGTGTACATATCGTTGACCGGGACGAAGAGATCGATCGGAGCGCCGGTCCAGTCCTTGAAACCGAAGCTTTTCAAAAGGGCATCGCGCTTGTCGATCTCCGGCTTGATCTCGGGATCGATGTAAATGAGGTCCACGCCCTGATCGATGCTCGGCGGGACCTCGATCGGTTCGATCGGTTGCGGACGCGCCAGTGCAGGCGCGGAAACGGCGGCGGCAAAGGCCGCAAGCAAAGTCAGACCCACCTTCATGCCGCCAACCTACCAGCCGCACCTGAACGGTTCCAGAATCCTCTTCGCGTTATTCCCTCGTCTTGCCGACGATGTTCTTGATTTGTTCGCATCCGGGCGTAGGTTCGAAGCCATGCCGGTCGAGTCGATCCACGGACGCGGAGCAACGCGCAATTCAACGCCGACGCGCTTCAACCTGAAGGAGCGTGCGGAGGAGGGTGACTGGCTCGACAGCGTCGAGGCGCTGGACGGGATAGCGAAGCGGCGGACGACCGTGACGATCGAGCACCCGAAGACGATCCTCACTCGAAATTCGTCGCCGGACATCGGCTTCGACCGGTCGGTAAACCCGTATCGCGGCTGCGAGCATGGCTGCATCTATTGTTTCGCGCGGCCGACCCACGCCTATCATGACCTGTCGCCGGGCGTGGATTTCGAATCCCGGCTGTTTGCGAAACCCCAGGCGGCCGCTTTGCTCCATCAGGCGCTGTCGAAGCCGGGCTATACATGCGCGCCGATCGCGCTCGGCACCAACACCGATCCATACCAGCCGATCGAGGAAAGGTGGAAGATCACGCGCTCGGTGATCGAGCTTCTGCTCGAGTGCAGGCATCCCTTCACCATCACCACCAAGTCCGACCGGGTGCTTCGCGATCTCGACATCTTGAAGCCGGCGGCGGCAATGGGGATTGCATCGGTAGCGCTGTCGGTGACGTCGCTCGACCCGAAGATCAGCCGGATCCTGGAGCCGAGGGCTCCCGCGGGGCGCAAGCGGGTCGAAGCGATCCGGCGGCTGAATGCGGAAGGCGTGCCCTGCTATGTCGCGATCGCGCCGGTCATCCCGCAGATCACCGATCACGAGATGGAGACCATCGTGGAGGCCGCGGTTGCTGCCGGGGCGCGGGGCGGGTTCTTCCTTCCGGTCCGGCTTCCGCACGAAGTGGCGCCGCTGTTCCGCGACTGGCTGAAGCAGCACTTCCCCGACCGAGCGGGAAAGGTAATGAGCGTCCTCCGCCAGATGCGGGGCGGGCGCGACAACGATCCCAATTTCTTCAGCCGGATGCGGGGGCAGGGGCCGTGGGCGGACCTGCTCAAGACCCGGTTCGAGATCGCGATGAAGAAACACGGGCTGCGGCAGGCGAAGTTCCCGCTCCGCCGCGACCTGTTCGAACCGCCCCAAGGCGACCAGCTGCGGCTTCTTTGAGATTTTCGACCAACGGCGGTGACAGCCGCGACAGCCATTGGCTAGGCATGGATCATGACTCGCTCGATCCTCACCGCGCTTGCGCTCGTGCTTGCCGCGCCCGCTGCCGCCCAGACCGTCGCACCCCAAGTCGAACAGCTTCGCGATTCCGCGCTGAAAGACGACTATGCGTGGGACATCACCGAAGGCCTGACGACCGAAGTCGGCCAGAGGCTCGCCGGGACCGAGGCCGAGGCGCGCGCCCGAGCCTGGGCGGTCGCCAGGCTGAAGGCCATGGGCTTTGCCAACGTCAGGGTAGAGACGTTCGACATGCCGATCTGGACTCGCGGAGCGGAGGGGGCCGAGATCCTCGCTCCCTTCGCGCAGAAGCTGGTGGTCGCAGCGCTCGGAAACAGCGCGTCGACATCGCCGGAAGGGATCACCGGCGAGGTGGTCGGGTTCGACACGCTCGCCGACCTCGAGGCGGCACCGGACGAAGCCGTCCGAGGCAAGATCGTGTTCGTGTCGCACGCCATGCCGCGGACTCAGGACGGGTCCGGCTACGGCTATTTCGGGGGCCCTCGGCGGCAGGGGCCCGGCATCGCCAGCAAGAAAGGCGCCATCGCGATCGTCATCCGGTCGATCGGAACCGATTATCATCGCAATCCGCATACCGGTGTGATGAGTTTCCCCGACGGGGTGAAGCCGATCCCCGCCGGCGCCCTGCCGCTGCCGGACGCGGAACAGCTTCAGCGCATCCTGAAGCGGGGGAGGCCGGTAACGATGCGGCTGACCCTGGTTTCGCAAACGGGGCAGGGCCAGTCCGGTAATGTCATTGCCGAAGTCCCGGGCCGGGACCTCAGCCTCCCGCCGGTTCTGGTTGGCGGCCATCTCGACAGCTGGGACCAGGGCACGGGGGCAATCGACGATGCGACCGGCGTCGCCATCGCCACTGCTGCAGCGAAGCGGATCATGGATTCCGGCCGCCCGCTTCGGACGATCCGGATCGTCTGGTTCGGGGCCGAGGAAGTGGGGCTGTTCGGCGGGCTGGATTATCTGAAAAGGCACGGGGCCGAGCCGCATTACGCGCTTGCCGAAAGCGATTTCGGCGCGGGGCGGATCTGGCGCGTGAACAGCAAGCTCGGCAAGGCCCGCGAGGCGGAAGCGAAAATGCTCCAGTCGGCGCTTGCCCCGCTCGGCATTGTCCCCGGCGACCTCGACCAGGCGGAGGGCTCGGACATTTCGCCAATGCTCGCGGCCGGGATGCCGGGCGTTGGCCTCAGCCAGGACGGCACGCATTATTTCGACGTGCACCACACGCCCGACGACACGCTCGACAAGGTCGATATCGACGAGCTTCGGCAGAATGTCGCCGCCTGGACAGCGATGCTCGCGGTTCTCGCCGGGCCGATCGAGCCGGACCCGAAACGGCCGCGGTGAGTTTGAGTCCTCCAAAAAGGAGGAAGAACCATGCGAGTCCTGATCGTCCTGCCGCTCGCCGCGCTTGCCGCTGCCTGCAACGTCTCGACCGACAATAATGCGGTGACCGTTCAATACGACCAGAACACGGCAGCCAATGCACTCGAGGATGTCGGCAATACCGCCCAGGACATCGGCAATGCCGTTTCCAACGAGGCCAGCGACGCCGCCAACAAGGTCGACAACAGCAGCATCGTCGCCAATGACGAGGACCAGAACAAGGCCGCGACCGGCAACCGCGAATGATTACGGCCGGTCGCCGCCGATCGTCGCGACCGACCGCAACCCGTTCCGGACGCGCTCCATCAACCGCTCGTCAGCCTTGGCGGAATAAACGGCGTAGACCGAATAGGAGAATTTCGGCTTGTCCTTGAGGAGGTGAAGCCGCCCGGATTCGAGGTAGGGACGCGCGGCCTCCATCCGGAAATAGCCGCTCCCTCCAACAGCGAGGATATAGTCGAGCGCGAGCGGCCCGTGGTTGACCGAAACGACCGGGCTCGCCGCTTCCGGGAAAGCAGTGTGATAGCTGCTTCGGAAATCGGGCCCCCAGTCGACGAAGACCTGGCTGTCGCCGGGAAGGTCGGCTGTTTCCGGATCCGTAGTGGCCGCCACCAGCGCTTCTTCGAGCAGGAGCTCGGGGACGATTCCGGTGCGGTGCGGCGGCGCATAGACGACCGCAAGGTCGAGCGCGCCTTCCTGCACCTGGTCGACGAGGCGGTCAGCGACATCGACCTGCGCCCGGATCGCGACGTCCGAGCAATGGCTTCGCATCCACACCAGCCAGTCGAGCAGGAGCGGGTTCCACAAGCTGTGCTCACCGCCGACCGAGACCACGTTTTCGCGCCCCGCCGGCATCGCGACCTGGTGGAGCGCGGTCTCCCAGACCTGAACCAGCGTGGTCGCGTAGCGGAGGAACTGGTCGCCGGCGGCGGTCAGCTTGGCGCCCGCCTTGTTGCGGATGAAGAGCTGCCGGTCGAGCTGCTCCTCCAGGACCCGGACTCGGGCGCTGACTGTCGTCTGGGTCACGTTGAGGTTCGCCGCGGCCCGGACGAAGCTGCCGGTCTTCACGATCTCAAGGAAGGTGCGGGCGGCGGTGATGTCCATTTTCAATGCACCAATTTGAATGACAAAGTGCAATGCTATTCGTTTGCCTGCTAAAACGCAAAGGCAGATACTTTGGTCGCGGAGCGAGACGAGGGCTTTCCCGGCTCCGCTGACGGAGGAGACGAAAAATGAAGTGGAGCCGGGAAAGAGATTACCACGGCTACAAGAGCTATTCCGAGGACGCCGCCGGGGAGGATGGCATTGCCGCCCGATTCATCGCGGCGCTCAAGTCCCTGGTCAAACCGACACCGTCGTCACGAATTGGCGATCGGAATCGCCAGGGCTATTCGACGCTTGGAGGAGCGGGCGGATCGAAGCAGCCCGCCGACATTCCCTTCCCGGCCGCCCCGGCGAACGTCACCCCGGCTCGCCGGCCCTGATCCAATGCATGCACTGATCATCAATCACGAGGCCTTTTTCGATCCGATCAAAGAGACGCTGGAGGGCATTGGCTACACATCGTTCGACCTGGCTTCGAGCGCGGCAGCAGCACGCGCCTGTGCTCGCCGCCGAGCGCCCGACCTGATCGTTACCGCTTACCGGTTTCCGGACGGCACTGCCCGGGAGGGGCTGGCGGCGATTTGCGGCGGCCGCGATTGCCCAGTCGTCTTCGTCACGATCGAGACCGACGCAGTCCTCAACTGGCTTCCGTCCGCGGTGATCGTAACAACACCCTACGAGCAGATCGCGCTGGAAATCGCCGTCGAAGAGGCCGTCTTGAAGCCTTATTCGGCCCGCCGCCATCGAAACCGCCCGATCGGGGGATCGACCGCTCTTCTCTATTCCTGAAGGCTGGTCGGGGAGACAGGATTCGAACCTGCGACCCTCTGCTCCCAAAGCAGATGCGCTACCAGACTGCGCTACTCCCCGAAGTCGAGCGGCGGCTTACGCGGGAGCAAAGGTCCGCACAAGGTGGGCGATAGCGATCGTTCCTCTTGGCGCAATCACGACCAGCAGCCGCCGAACTTGGCTGCCGCGAGTGGTGGGCCCGGCAGGATTCGAACCTACAACCTAGCCGTTATGAGCGGCCGGCTCTACCGTTGAGCTACAGGCCCCTGAGCGCTCCGACCGCAGATAGACAGGCCGCGCGGCCTCGCCAAGGGATCAGGCGCTCGCAAAACTGAGGCAGACCGCATCCGGAGAGACGACGATATCCGCGCCGGCACTGTGGGCCAGTCCGCGCGCGAGTCGAAGCGGGAACTCCTCGGATAGCGCGTCCTCCGCCGAGCCGAACAAATCCTGGTCCGCAATCCCGCCGAGCGCGGCCGGACGGCTGATCCATACCATGCAGCGGTCGCGTTCCCGGTCGACTCCGAAACGAAGGG
>JBDZVP010000063.1:0-12009 GCA_040255765.1 Sphingomonadales bacterium
GCGCGGTACCGGGTTGCCTCGTCCATGTCGGTGAGGCCGGCATCCTCGATCGCCTGCCCGGCGGCGTCGATCCCGTAAACGATGAACGGGTCGACCTGGCGCTGGACCTTGTGGTCGACCCGCTTCGAAGGATCGAATCCATATTCGTGGTCTGCCGGCTTGACCTCGCAGGCGATCCGGCACTTCTGGTCGCTGGCATCGAACTTGGTGATCGGCCCGGCGCCGCTCTTCGACGCGATGATGTTGCGCCAGCTCGTTTCGACGTCTCCACCGAGCGGCGTCACCAACCCCAGACCTGTCACGACGACACGGCGCATGATTCGTTCTCCGTCAGTTCAAAAACAAACGGCCCCCCGCCTTTGTTCGGGAAGCCGTTCGTGCCGCACGTCGGCAGATCCGGGCGGCCTTGACCTCCTCGGATCAGCCCTGGTGCTGATCGATATAGTCCGTCGCGTCCTTGACGGTCGCGATCTTCTCGGCGGCATCGTCGGGGATTTCGACGTTGAACTCTTCCTCGAACGCCATCACCAACTCGACGATGTCGAGGCTGTCGGCCCCCAGATCATCGATGAAGCTCGCTTCCGGCGTGACCTTTTCCGGTTCGACTCCGAGATGCTCGACGACGATTTTCTTAACCCGGTCGGCAGTCTCGCTCATTGGGCTTTCCTCCACGTGTTGCTTTTGCGCTGCCCTAGCGGCGCAGGTGGCTGCTCGCAAGTCTGCCCTAAGCGCGCTAGCTGCATTGCTGTTGCAATGGGTACCATGCCTTCACGCTCCCTCACTTCCGGTGAAATCGCCCTGGCGCGATCGGTCTTTGGCGACGCCATCGATTATTCGCGGGTCCGCCTGGTCCATGGGAAATGGTGGCCGTTCCAGCTGCCGCGCTCGGCGATGGCACCCACGGGCAACATCTATTTTCATCCCGACGGCGGCGGGTGGTCGGAGGATTTTTCAAAAGAGCCGCTTCACTCCCAAGGCTTCTTTATCCATGAGCTGACCCACGTCTGGCAGGCTCAGAAGGGCGGTCGGTTCTACCTGCCATTGATGCGCCACCCATTCTGCCGCTACCGCTATGAATTCGTGCCGGGACGGCCCTTCAGGCATTATGGGCTGGAACAGCAGGCGGAAATTGTTCGCCACGCATTCCTGCTTCGGAATGGAGGGCATCCGGAGGTGCCTGCGTCGCTTGAAGACTTGAGCCGTGTCTTGCCGTGGCGATTGGGCCCAGCAGACTACGCCTAGGCCTTCCTTTTTCGGCGAGCGCCCTTCTTCTTCGCCGGCCCCTTTGCCGCTCGTTCGTCGATCAGGCGAACAGCCTCGTCCAGGGTCACCGCCGCCGGTTCCATCCCCCTCGGCAGAGTGGCGTTGGTCGCGCCATCGGTGACATAGGGGCCGTAGCGCCCGGCCATTACCTTGATTTCGCCACCGCTTCCCGGGTGCTTGCCCAAAACCGCGATCGGCTCACGAGAAGCCCCACGCTGACGCCCGCCACTCGCCGCGGCATCGGCGAGCTTTGCGACGGCGGCGTTCATGCCCGTCTCGAACACCTCGGCGGTCGACGCGAGCTTCGCATATTTTCCGTCGTGCGCGAGATACGGCCCATAGCGGCCGATCGACGCGGTGATCGGCTTACCCGTCTCGGGGTGCGGACCGATTTCTCGCGGAAGCGACAACAGCCTTTCCGCCATTTCCGTATCGACATCCGCGACCGGAACATCCTTCGGGATCGACGCGCGCTTGCCGTCGCGCTCCAGGTAGGGCCCGAAGCGGCCGGTCTTCAGTTCGATGCCGTTGCCGAGATCCTGCGGGCCTTCGCTCGCCTGCCCTTCGGCTCCGCCCTGGCCGAACCGCTGGGTGTACTTGCATTCCGGATAGTTGGAGCAAGCAATGAAAGCTCCGAACTTGCCGCCTCGAAGCGCGAGCCGTCCGGTGCCGCACTGGGGACAGAGACGCGGGTCGGTTCCGGCGCCTTTGTCGGGGAACAACCACGGTCCAAGAAACTCGTCGAGGGCCGCGGTAATCTCCGACGGCTTCTGGTCCATGACTTCACCCGCCTTGGGCCGGAAGTCGCGCCAGAAATCCTGGAGCAGCTTGTGCCACTCGAGCCGCCCGCCGGAGACATCGTCCAGCTCATCCTCGAGCTCGGCAGTGTAGTCGTAGCTGACGTATTTCTCGAAAAACCGCTCGAGGAAGGCCGTCACCAGCCGCCCGCTCTCCTCGGGCACGAAGCGCGCCTTTTCGACCCGAACATATTCGCGGTCCTTCAGGGTCTGCAAGATCGAGGCGTAGGTTGAAGGCCGGCCGATCCCGAGTTCTTCCAGCCGCTTCACCAGGCTCGCTTCGGAATAGCGTGGGGGCGGCTGGGTGAAGTGCTGGGTAGATTCCACGCCGGTCTTGGCTGGCGAATCTCCTTCGCGGAGGATCGGCATCCGCGCCGATTCCTCGTCCTCGCTCTTTTCGTCGCGCCCTTCCTCGTACAGCGCGAGATAGCCCGGGAACAGTACGGCCTGACCGGTGGCTCGAAGCACGGCCCGGCCGGTCCCGTCGGACAGCTCGACGGTCGTCCGCTCCAGCCGAGCCGAGGCCATCTGGCTTGCGAGCGCGCGGTTATAGACAAGCTCGTACAGGCGCGCGTGATCGCCCGATGCGGCGCGGCGCTGCGAGAAATCGGTCGGGCGGATCGCCTCGTGCGCTTCCTGAGCGTTCTTGGCCTTGGTCGTGTACTGGCGCGGCCGGTCAGGCACGTAGCCGCTGTCGTAGCGCTCCGCGATCGTCCGGCGCGCGGCGCTGATCGCCTCGGGCGCCATATCGACGCCGTCGGTTCGCATGTAGGTGATCAGGCCTTGCTCGTAGAGCCCCTGGGCGACCCGCATCGTATGGCTTGCTGCAAAGCCGAGCTTCCGGGCTGCTTCCTGCTGAAGCGTGGAGGTCGTGAATGGCGGCGGCGGGTTCCTCGAAAAAGGCTTGGTTTCGACCGAGGCGACGGTGAAGCGCCCCGCTTCGACTGCCACCCTGGCGCGGTCCGCGTCACCGGCATTGCCAATCGTCAGGCGATCGATCTTTTGCCCGTCGAATTCGACAAGGCGGGCGGTGAAACCCTGCCCGTCCGCTTCGAAGTGGGCCGCTACAGACCAATATTCCTGCGGCTTGAAACCATCGATCTCGCGTTCCCGATCGACGATCAGGCGGAGGGCGACCGATTGTACCCGGCCCGCGGATTTTGCGCCTGGAAGCTTTCGCCAAAGGATCGGCGACAGCGTGAAACCGACCAGATAGTCGAGCGCGCGCCGCGCCTTGTAGGCGTCGATCAAATCCTCGTCGAGTTCGCGCGGATTCGCCATCGCTTCGGTGACTGCAGACTTGGTAATGGCGTTGAACGCGACCCGTTGCACATTGGCCGGCAGGACCTTCTTCTTCTTCAGCACCTCGGCGAGATGCCAGCTGATCGCCTCGCCCTCGCGATCGGGGTCGGTGGCGAGGACCAATGTGTCCGCGCCCTTTGCCTCGTCAGTGATTGCCTTGAGCTGCTTCGCGCGATCGGCCGACACCTGCCATTCCATCGCGAAGTCGTTGTCCGGATCGACCGAACCATCCTTCGGCGGAAGGTCGCGCACGTGCCCGAACGACGCGAGCACCCGATGACCCGGGCCCAGGTATTTCTCGATGGTTTTCGCCTTGGCGGGCGATTCGACGACGACGAGCTTCAAGCGATTTCCTCACACATGCGCATACGAGATGGGGTTTGGGGATTCGAGCCGTCAAGCTGGCCTTAGGCTAACCCGATTGCCGGCATGACGATCCAGGCGCCCCGCGAGGTCGAGTTCGAGGAGCGCCATTTGCACCGCTCCGCTGGCTGCGCCGGACAGGCGGATGATCTCGTCGACGGGTACCGGCGAGGGCCCAAGCAATGCCTCGACGGCGCCAATGGCTTCACCGTCGAATTGCTCCGGTTGCGGCTCAAAATGGACGTTTGGCGATGCAACGCGCGTTCGCGAAGGCTGGATCGCTTCCACGACATCAGCCGCATTCTGGACAAGCGTCGCCCCGTCGCGGATCAGCCGGTTGCAACCCTGCGCTCGCGGGTCGAGCGGCGAGCCCGGAACCGCCATGACTTCTCGACCGGCCTCGGCGGCCAGCCGAGCGGTGATGAGCGACCCCGAACGCGGCGCGGCTTCGACGACGATGGTCCCCAGGCTAACTCCGGCAATAATCCGGTTGCGATAGGGAAAGTGCCGCGCCCTCGGCTCCGTCCCCGGCGGCATCTCGGCAAGCACTAGGCCGCGTTCGGACATCGCCTTCTGCCGCGCCTCGTTTTCAGGAGGATAGAAGATGTCGATCCCGCCAGCGATCACTCCGATGGTACCGCTCTCCAGCGATCCGTCGTGCGCGGCGGAGTCGATTCCGCGGGCGAGTCCGGAAACGACGGCCAGCCCCTCGCTGCCGAGGTCATGCGCGAGGCTCCGAGCGAAGCGGCAGGCCGCGGCGGAAGCGTTTCGCGCGCCAACCATCGCCACGGCTGGCCTGTCGAGCAGATTGATATCACCCTTCGCGACCAGGAGCGGCGGCGCATCGTCGAGCTCGGCAAGAAGCGAGGGATAAAGTCCCTGCCCTAGCACCAGGTAACGGGCACCGAGCTTCTCAACCTTCGCCCGCTCGCGCTCCGCCTCGTCGACGCTGCATAGCCGGGGCGGTTTGCCGCCGCCTCGCCTGGCGAGGTCGGGAATCGCGTCGAGTGCCGCCTGGGCGGAGCCGAAGCGGGCTACCAGCTGGCGATAGGTGACCGGCCCAATCGAGCTGGAACGGATCAGCCGAATTCTTGCAATCAAGTCATCAGGCACGTTTTTTCCCGATCTTCGGTTCCGTACCGGCGCGAAGCCGGACGATATTCTCGTGATGACGCCACAGCACGAGAAGGGTGAAACCGAGCAGGATCGGGAAAAGGGCGTGTTGCCCGAGCGCAGCCGCGGCAATCGGCGCGCTTATGGCCGCGAGCATTCCCGACGCGGACGAAATGCGGAGCACGACCAGCGCTGCCAGCCAGACAACAGCGTAAATGACAGCGGCCGGCCACAGCAGGGGAATCAAAAGACCGAGATAGGTCGCAACGCCCTTCCCGCCGCGAAACTTCAGCCACACGGGATAAAGATGCCCGATGAGCGCTCCCGCGGCGGCGAATACCTCTGTTCCAGGCAACAGGCTCCGGGCGACAAGAACCGCGGCCGTGGCCTTCAGCGCATCGAGCAGAAGCGTGGCCGCGGCAAGCCACCGGCTCCCGGTCCGGAGAACGTTGGTTGCTCCGATATTGCCCGAGCCCAAGGCGCGGATATCCCCTTTTCCCGCGACGCGGGTCAGGATCAGCCCGAACGGGATCGATCCGAGCAAATAGCCGATCAAAAGCGCCGTCAGCAGCTGCGTTTGCGGGTTCCCTCCCATGCGCGGACAGTTGCAGGTGAGTTTGTCGTCCGTCAAATGCGGTTCGCATGAACCCGGGCTCGCCACTGCTGTTTTTCGATTCGGGAGTCGGCGGCCTGTCCGTCCTCGGACCGACTCGGAAGCTGCTGCCGACTGCGCCGATCGTCTATGCGGCGGATAGCGCCGGCTATCCTTACGGAACCAAGTCGGAAGCCGAGATCGCGTCGCGAGTGCCCGCCCTGCTCGGCCGCCTTGTCGAACGCTATCAGCCCCGGCTGGTGGTGATCGCCTGCAACACCGCGTGCACGATCGCGCTGGACCAAGTTCGCGCTGCGCTTGACTTGCCGGTGGTCGGGACAGTCCCCGCGATCAAGCCCGCCGCGGAAAGGACAACGAGCGGCGTGATTGGAGTTCTCGGTACGGAGGCAACCATCCGCCAACCCTATGTCGACGATCTCGCCGAGCGGTTCGCCAGCCACTGCATTGTCCTTCGCTATGGCTCGCCGGAACTCGTGGCGCTGGCCGAGGCCAAGCTCGCGGGAGAACCCGTTTCCGTGGATCAGGTTCGCTCTGCTGCCTTGCCCTTATTTAAACAGAATCGCGGGGGCGAGATCGACACCGTCGTGCTCGCCTGCACTCATTTTCCGCTCCTCGCGGACGAACTTGCGGCGGCGTTTCCCGGTCTTGCATGGGTCGATGGCGGCGAGGGAATCGCGCGGCGCATCCAATATCTGACCCGCGAGCAACCGTGGCCCGCCACGGAATCCCGCGGAATTGCCGTTTTTACCGGCGGACCGCCTCGCCAGACGCTTCTCGGCGCGCTTGCCGAATATGGCCTGGATGACGTTCATTCGCTCTAATTGACCATGCGCGGCTAGAAATAGAGCATCGGCGGCGTTAAAGGCCGCAAGCGGTCATGGACTACGACAGAATCTTCAAATCGGCGATCGAGCACCTCCACAACGAGGGCCGATACCGCGTGTTCATCGATATCCTGCGCACCAAGGGGTCCTTCCCGAATGCGCATTGCTTCGGAGGCAACGGGCCGAAGCCGGTCACTGTCTGGTGCTCGAACGACTATCTCGGAATGGGCCAGCACCCGGCCGTGATCGAGGCGATGGAGACCGCTCTTCGCGAAGTGGGCGCGGGTTCCGGCGGGACTCGCAACATCAGCGGAAACACCCACTACCATACCCAGCTCGAAGCCGAGCTCGCCGCCCTCCACGGCAAGGACGGAGCGCTTCTTTTCACGTCCGGCTACGTCTCGAACGAGGCAGCGCTGTCGACGCTCGGCAAGCTGCTACCGGGATGCGTGATCTTCTCCGATGCGCTCAACCATGCTTCGATGATCGCCGGGATCAGGAACAGCGGCTGCGAGAAGCGCGTGTTTCGCCACAACGACCTCGACCACCTCGAAGAGTTGCTGAGCGAGTGCGACCCGGCTTTGCCGAAGCTCATCGCGTTCGAAAGCGTCTATTCGATGGATGCGGACATCGCGCCTATCGCCGAGATCTGCGACCTCGCCGACAAATATGGGGCGCTGACCTATCTCGACGAAGTTCACGCGGTCGGAATGTACGGCGATCATGGCGGCGGGATTTCGGAACGCGACGGCGTCGCTGATCGACTCACTATCATCGAAGGCACACTCGCCAAGGCCTTTGGAGTCATGGGAGGCTATATCGCCGCGAGCCGGACAATCATCGATTGCATCCGAAGCTATGCGCCGGGCTTCATCTTTACGACGTCATTGTCGCCGGTCCTGGTCGCTGGCGCACTTGCGAGCGTCCGGCACCTCAAGGCCTCGACAGCGGAGCGCGACTCCCAACAGGCGTCGGCGGCGATGCTCAAAAGGAAATTCGCGGCCGCCGGGCTTCCGGTGATGCCCAGCGCGACTCACATCGTCCCGCTGCTCGTCGGATGCCCGATCAAGGCCAAGAAGATCAGCGACATCCTGCTCGCCGAATACGGCCTCTACGTTCAGCCGATCAATTTCCCGACCGTCCCGCGCGGTGCGGAGCGGCTGCGCTTCACCCCCGGTCCGACCCATACTGCCGAAATGATGGACGAACTCACCGGCGCGTTGGTCGAGATTTGGGGGCGGCTCGAGCTAGAGTTCCGGAAAGCAGCCTGAAGAGGCGCTGTCCTACAGCCCATCTCTTGAGCTAGGCTTAACCTCGATGACAGTGTTGGCCATCCCTGCACGGCTTGCGTCCTTAAAGACACGATTATGGCCGCAAACCGCGTGACTTTAGCGAACTTAAGCGCGGCGGTTATGGAATCGTGTGCCTTCGCGGGCTAGGACATGACAATGCGCATTGCCCTCGCCTCCGATCACGCCGGTTTCGCCCTGAAGGACGAGCTGGCTGCCTGGCTTCGCGACTCCGGCCACGTCGTTCTGGACCTCGGAACCAATGGACCCGAAAGCGTCGATTATCCCGAATTCGGCACCCGTCTCGCCAATGCGATCGCATCCGGCGAAGCCGAGCGCGGGGTGGCTGTCTGCGGATCCGGAATCGGTATCTCCATCGCCGTCAACCGGAACCCACATTGCCGCTGCGCCAGGGTCGACGATCCACTGTCGGGGAGGCTTGCGCGCGAGCATAACGACGCCAATGTACTTGCTCTGGGCGGGCGCCTGATCGGAAGCGACATGGCCAAGGCCTGCGTCACCGAGTTCCTCGGTACCGATTTCGCCGGCGGCCGGCACCAGCGCCGGGTCGACCAGCTCTCACAGCTCCTGCAGGAAAGCGACTGATGGCAAGCGCAGCCAATTTGAACGACACCCAGCCAAAGGGCTTCTTCACCGACGACCTCGCGACCGCGGACTCGGAGATTTTCGACGCGATCGGGAAGGAGCTCGGCCGCCAGCGCGAGACGATCGAACTGATTGCGTCGGAGAATATCGTCAGCAAGGCGGTTCTCGAGGCGCAGGGCTCGATCCTCACCAACAAATATGCCGAAGGCTATCCCGGCAAGCGCTATTACGGCGGCTGCGAATATGTGGACGTCGTGGAGCAGCTCGCCATCGATCGCGCGAAGCAGCTGTTCTCCGCCGGCTTCGCCAACGTCCAGCCGAACAGCGGAAGCCAGATGAACCAGGCGGTGTTCCTGGCGCTGCTCGAGCCCGGCGACAGCTTCATGGGTCTCGACCTCAATGCGGGCGGGCACCTGACCCACGGCTCTCCGGTCAACATGTCGGGCAAGTGGTTCAAGCCGATTCCCTATGGAGTCCGCCGCGACGACCACCTTCTCGACATGGACGAGGTCGCGCGGATCGCGCGCGAAAACCGGCCGAAACTGATCATCGCCGGGGGCACCGCTTATTCGCGAATCTGGGACTTCGAGGCGTTCCGGAAAATCGCCGATGAGGTCAGCGCTTACCTGATGGTCGACATGGCCCATTTCGCCGGATTGGTCGCGGGCGGGGTCCACCCGAGCCCGGTCCCGCACGCGCATGTCGTCACGACGACGACCCACAAGTCGCTTCGCGGACCACGCGGAGGACTGATCCTTTCCAACGACGAGGCGATCGCAAAGAAGATCAATTCCGCAGTGTTCCCCGGAATGCAGGGTGGTCCGTTGATGCACGTCATCGCCGCAAAGGCGGTGGCTCTGAAGGAGGCGCTGCAGCCGGAGTTCAAGACCTATGCGGCGCAAATCGTCGCCAACGCGCGCGCGCTCGCCAAATCGCTCCAGGACGAGGGGCTCGACATCGTCTCAGGCGGCACCGACAACCACTTGATGCTCGTCGACCTTCGCCCGAAGCAGGCGACCGGCAAGGCCGCCGAAAAGGCGCTCGATCGCGCCTTTATCACCTGCAACAAGAATGGAATTCCGTTCGACCCGGAAAAACCCTTCGTCACTTCCGGAATCCGCCTCGGCACGCCTGCCGGCACGACACGCGGCTTCGGCGAGGCCGAGTTCCGGCAGATCGGTTCGATGATCGCGGAGGTCGTGGAAGGCCTCCGCAAGAACGGTCCCGAGGGCGACGCCCAGGTCGAGCATTCGGTTGCGGACCGGGTGCACGATCTTTGCGCCCGATTCCCGATCTATCCGGACGCATAACAACCGATGCGTTGCCCGTTCTGTGCACATGAAGCGAGCCAGGTGAAGGACAGCCGCCCGTCGGAAGACGGAGCGGCAATTCGGCGCCGGCGCCAGTGCGAGGCCTGCGGTGCGCGCTTCACGACTTTCGAGCGAGTCCAGCTTCGTGATCTCACCGTCGTGAAGAAGAATGGCGAGCGCGAACCGTTCGACCGCAGCAAGCTCGAGCGCTCGATCTCCATCGCCTGCCGGAAGCGCGACATCCCCGCCGAGCGCATCGAACGGCTGATCACCTCGATCCAGCGCCAGCTCGAAACCCGTGGCGACGAAGTGACGACAAGCAAGATCGGCGAGGCGGTGATGGACGGCCTCAAGGCCATCGACCACGTCGCCTACATCCGCTTCGCCAGCGTCTATAAGGACTTCAGCGAGCCGGGCGACTTCGCGGAGATTGCGGGCGCCGTCGGCGATGGGATCTAGCAACCCCGCGATCGTCCTCGTCCGCCCGCAGCTTGGGCAAAATATCGGGAAGGCGGCCCGGGCGATGCTGAATTTCGGGCTGACCGACATGCGGCTGGTCAATCCACGCGATGGCTGGCCCAACCCATCGGCCGGACCTTCCGCCAGCGGTGCCGATGTCGTCCTTGAAAAGGCGCGCGTGTTCGACTCCGTTGCGGAAGCGATTGCGGATTGTCCGACCGTTTTCGCTTCGACCGTCCGCCGCCGAGACCTTGTGATGCCCGTGCTCCGCCCGGAAGCCATGGCCGAGCAAATCGCCCGATCGCAGGAGCGTTCCGCAATCCTGTTCGGAGCGGAGCGCTCGGGGCTGGAAACCGAGGAAGTCGCGCTTGCGAACGCCATCGTTACGGTCCCGATCAATCCTCGGTTCGGCTCGCTGAACCTAGCCCAGGCTGTGATCCTGCTGGCCTACGAATGGTCCAAGACGAGCGAGCTCGCCGTTCCTACGGAAAAGCCTCTCGAACCTCCGGCGCCGCATGGCGAGGTGGAAGGTTTGATCGGCCAACTCGACGATCTCCTGGAGGAAAAGGGCTATTTCCATCCGCCTTCGCGCACCCAGGCGACGAAGAACACGCTTCGAACGATCTTCACCAAGACGGGCTGGTCGTCGCGGGAGGTGAAGGCAGTCCGCGGAGTCCTGCGCGCACTCGTCGATCCCCCACGCCGCCGGACCTAGGCTTCGCGTTGCAAACCGCCTTGAAGAGGCGCATCATCAGCCCACTGAAACAAGAGGAGAATCGTCATGGTAACTCTCCTTGCCCTGATGCTCGCCGGAGCACCTGTCGGAAGCTCGCTTCCCGAGCGTAATCTCCCTCTGCGCGAGGTGAAACCGTTGACCCAGGTCAGCGACAAGGACCTGCGGCCCGTGCGACCGGCCGATTGCAAGACCGAGGCTGACGTCCAGCGCGCCGTTCAGCAGGTCCGTAGCGGCCAGCAAGGCGATTGCTGGGTCCGCGACGCCACCGCGTTCAACCGCCACGGAGGTTGACCTCCGGCGTGACCGCCACTAGGTCGCGCCTTCGCAATTGATCCCGCATGCCCGGTGAAGCGGCGATCGCGCTGAGCGCAATGCTCTGCGGTGCGGTTCCGGGTGTTTTGAAACGCGAATTGGAGAACTGACGTGAGCAAGCGCACTAGCGCCAAGTACAAACTCGACCGCCGCATGGGCGAGAACGTCTTCGGACGGCCCAAGAGCCCGGTCAACCGCCGCGAATATGGCCCCGGCCAGCATGGCCAGCGCCGCAAGGGCAAGCTTTCCGACTACGGAATCCAGCTCCGCGCCAAGCAAAAGCTGAAGGGCTATTACGGCGACATCACCGAGAAGCAGTTCAAGAAGAACTATATCGACGCGAGCGCGATGAAGGGTGACGCTTCGCAGAATCTGATCGGCCTTCTCGAGCGGCGTCTCGACATGGTCGTCTATCGCGCCAAGTTCGCGCCGACGATCTGGGCCGCTCGCCAGCTGGTCAGCCACGGCCACATCCGCGTCAACGGAGTGAAGTGCAACATCGCTTCGCGCCGAGTCGATGTGAACGATGTCATCGAGCTAGGCCCCAAGGCGCAGGAAATGGCGCTGGTGATCGAGGCACAGAGCCTCGCCGAGCGCGACGTCCCCGACTACGTGGTTCCGGACGGCACCGCCAAGGTGACCTTCACCCGAGTTCCGACCCTCGACGAGGTGCCCTATCCGGTGCGGATGGAGCCGAACCTCGTGATCGAATTCTATTCGCGCTAACCGCCGCGATTCTCGAATTCAAAAGGGCGGCCCTTCGGCCGCCCTTTTTCGTCAGTGCCCGATCGTCCGCTCGAGAAGCTGCGCCATGTTGCTCAGCAGTTCGGCGCGAACAGTCGAATCCCGAAGCTGATGGTCGAGCCCCCTGTACTGAAGGAACTTCACGTCCTTGCCGGCGGCCTGGAGCGCATCCGCCATCTTCTGCGAGTGGCGGAAGGCGACATTGGCATCGAGGTCGCCGTGGACCAGAAGCACCGGCGCCTGGATCCGGTCGACGTGCCGAAGCGGCGAGCCTTCCT
>JBDZVP010000002.1:0-15387 GCA_040255765.1 Sphingomonadales bacterium
CCGCGACGCGGTGGCTGCTCGCGAACCAGATCAGCAGGGCCGCCCCGAAGCAGATCGCAAGAACGGCGTTGGACTGAACCCAGAACACCGGCGCTCCGATCAGCAAATCGCGGAGCGTGCCGCCGCCGATGCCCGTTGCGACGGCGAAGAACATGAAGGTCACCAGCGTCTGCTTCTTCTCCGCTGCGACGAGCGCTCCGGACAGCGCAAAGACCGCTATCCCGAAATAGTCGAGCAGGACCAGCGCGTTCGGAAAAGGATTATCCGGGACCACGACCCTTCATTGCGAGGAATGTAATGACGACGCAATCCGGCTCCGGCGAGTGGGGTTCTGGATTGTTTCGCTTTGCTCGCATTGACGACGGTTGCGGATTACATGCGGGCAATGACTGATGAAGCAGACAGCGGTGCAATTCCGACGCTCGAGGACTGGCAACACTGGACGTGGGTGATGGGCCGCGCCCAGCAGATGCTGATGGAAGCATGGGCGGAAAGCCTGAAGACCTCACAGCCCTGGCCGACCAGCCCGCCGGCGTGGGGTGCGTTTCCACCAGCCTTCTTCGGCGGCGATGGGCCTCCCGCGCCGGACCCGGTAAGCATGATGACCACTGGCGCCGAGGCCTGGGCCAGGGGGCTGGAGAGCTGGGGGCAGATGCTCGGTCTCGGAGCGGCGCCCGAGGAGAAAAAGGACCGGCGCTTCTCCGCGCCCGAATGGCGTGACAACCCGCTGTTCGACCAGATCCGCCAGACCTACCTGGCGCTGTCGGACAAGCTGCTCGGCTCGGTCGACCAGATCGAGGGCCTCGACAACGAAACACGCGCCAAGTTGAAGTTCGCGACCCAGAATTTCGTCGACGCGATGAGCCCGTCCAACTTCGCCCTGACCAATCCCCAGGTGCTGAAGAAGACGATCGAGTCCCGAGGAGAGAATTTGCTCAAGGGCCTCGCCAACATGCTCAAGGACATCGCGGCGGGCCAGCTTACCCAGACCCGGGACGGCGTGTTCGAGGTCGGCAAGAACCTCGCCACCACGCCTGGCAAGGTGATCCGGGAGACGCCGCTTTACCAGTTGATCCAGTACGCACCGGCGACGGACAAGGTGCTGGAGACTCCGGTCGTGATCTTCCCGCCGTGGATCAACCGCTTCTACATCCTCGACCTCACGCCCGAAAAAAGCTTCGTCAAATGGTGCGTGGACCACGGCATTTCGCTGTTCATGGTCAGCTGGAAGTCCGCCGACGAGAGCATCGCGGACGCCACTCTGGATGATTATGTGCTTCGCGGGCAGATCGACGCGATCGACACGGTTCGCGACCTGCTCGGTGTCGAGGGGGTGCACGCGATCGGCTATTGTGTCGCCGGGACAACGCTTGCCGCGACCCTCGGCTATCTCGAAGAGAAGAATCTGCAGTCCAAGATCGCATCGGCCACATTCCTCACCGCGCAGGTGGACTTCACGCTGGCCGGGGATCTCAAGCTCTTCACCGGTCCGGAGACGATGGCCTTGCTGGAGAAATTGACCGCGGAGAAAGGCTATCTCGACGGCCGCTACATGGCCGCGACGTTCAACCTGCTTCGCGGCCGCGACCTCATCTGGAACTATGTCGTCAACAATTACCTGCTGGGCGAGGAGCCACCGCCGTTCGACCTGCTCTACTGGAACAGCGACACGACGAACCTGCCGGCGCGCTGGCACCGGGCCTACCTGACGGACCTCTATGAAGCGAACAAGCTTGCCGAGGGAGGCATCGCGGTCGACGGCACGCCCGTCGACATCGACCGGGTGAAGACCCCAACCTATGTCCAGGCCGGGCGCGAAGACCATATATCCCCGCCCGAAAGCGTTTGGAAAATCATGGACCATTTCGCGGGCCCCAAGCGGTTCGTCCTCGCCGGGTCGGGGCACATTGCAGGCGTTGTGAACCCGCCCGCGGCGAACAAATATTGCTACTGGACCAACGATGAGCCCTGCGGCTCGCTCGAGCAGTTCATCGATGGCGCCACCGAGCACAAGGGAAGCTGGTGGCCGGACTGGCTCGACTGGTTGAAAGCGCAATCATCGAAGACTGTGAAAGTCGAGGGAGCGCGGGTCCCCGGAAAAGGAAAGCTGAAGGCAATTGAAGACGCGCCGGGGCGGTATGTCAGGGAGCGCTGATCAGCAGCTTTGATATTTCCAATGGCGCCGCTTGCCCTCGCTCAGCCATTCGATCGCGGTGGCGATGCGCTTGGCCCGCGTCGAATCCTGCTTCGCTTCCGAAATCCATTCGAGATAATCGCGTTGCGCCGACGGGGGGAAGCCGTCGAGCGCGGCCTTTGCCTTGGGCGCCTTTGCGAGAGCCGCCGAGAAATCCGGGTGCATTTCAGGCACGGCCTTCGGACCATGCTTGGCCTTGCGCGGCGCCGGTGCATTTTTTGCGACCTCGGCCGCCTCTTTAATCAGCCGGTCGAGTTCGGAATCGGACGGCAGGTCGGCGACTGAGGCGAGCTTGCCGAACTGGCCCATGGCGTCGGCATTCGCTTTGTCACCGCGAAGCTCCTGTCCACGCCAGAAATTGAGCGCGGCATGGGCTTTGAAGGCGGCGGTGATCAGCAGGATTTTCCCGTCCAATGTATAGGCCGGCATTCCCCATTTGATCGTCTCTTCCGCGCGGGGAACGACGGCGTGAACCCGCTCGCGCACCTTTTCCAGGATCGGCCGGGCGAACGGCTGCGCCTTGGCGATGTAGGCGTCGATCCTGGGGTCGCGGCTCACAGGATTCCGCCGCCGAGCATCAGCCGGATCACGCCGACGATAATGACGAAGATGTTGAGGTTCCGGCCGGCGGTCCCGCGGCTCATGAAGCCGATCGCTGCTCCGATGATCGCCAGCGGGATGACGAGCCAGTTCGCCCAGCCGAGGAAGGGAAGGAAAGCGATCGCGGCGAAGACGAGGGCCACGATTCCGATAATGACCGAGACGGCGTTGAACATTCGCGCTTCCTTCCACTCGACCTGACTTTAGCAAAGCCTCATTCCGGCGGCATAGCCGAAACGCCTGACCTGGGCGCCCTGATGATTGCGGCGACGTAAAGGCCCAGCGCCAGCCAGATCGAACCGAAGGCGAGCGCGTGCCAGCGGGTGAACTGCTCGCCGTAAAGCACCACGGCGCACAGGAATTGCAGCGTAGGCGCGATGAACTGCAGCATCCCGAGTGTCGAATAAGCGAGGCGGCGGGCGGCGGCAGTGAACAGGATTAGCGGCACCGTGCTTGCGACTCCGGCGAACAGAAGCAGCGCCCAGTCGCGATTGTCCGGCCCGAACGCGGGCTGTCCCGCCGCAAGGCCCCAGCCGAGCCACAGCAGCGCAATCGGGAAAAGGAGCCCGGTCTCGACCGCGAGGCCGGCGACCGCTTCGACCGGTGCGATCTTCCTGAGGAGCCCATAGGTCGCGAAAGTGATCGCGAGGGCGAGGCTGAGCCACAACTGGCCGAGCGCCTGGACGGCGAGGCCGGTGATCCCGGCCGCCGCAATCGCCACCGCTGCCCATTGCAGCCCGCTTAGTCGCTCCTTGAGCAGGACGCGTCCCATGAGCACGTTGATCAAGGGATTCAGATAGTAACCGAGGCTGCTTGCAAGGATCTGGCCGCTGGTGACGGCATAGACATAGAGCAGCCAGTTGGCGGCGATCAGGATTGCGGTCACCGAAAGGAACGCCAGCGTTCGAGGCGACCGGACGGCCGCGCGAACATCCCGGAATCCACCCAAGATCGCGATCAGGACCGCGAGGAACGGCACCGACCACAGTACCCGGTGGGCGACGATGTCGACGGACCCGACTTCGGCGATCGCCTTGAAGTAGATCGGAAGCACGCCCCAGAGGGCATAGGCGCCGATCCCAAGTGTGAGGCCGCGTCCGGAATCGTCATGCTGGGGGGCGTCGCTGCGGGCGTTCATCCGGCGCGCGCCTAGCGAGAGCGAACCGGAAATCAAAGAGATTGGTGAAGCCGCCGCTGGTTGCATCCGGCCCAGCCTGCTGTCACCTAGGCGCGATGCAGGTGAAGCTTAAATGCGCGGCTTGCCTATGCATTTTGCCGGCAGTGGCCTTACTCGGCGGGTGCGACACGGCAAGCAAGCGCGCCCGGAGTGTAGCGTCGGTTTCGGTCGAGGCTCCATCGCCTTCCGACGCCTGGAAAGCGGTCGCCAGCCCGGGCGACCAGGACCGGATCGACCGCCTCGGCCTCGCCTGGCAGCAGTCGCTGATGGAGGCGAAGAAGAAATATAAAAGGGACATCGCAGCGGAGGGCAATTTGCTGGAAGCTCGCTCGGCGCTTCCGCGCCCGCAGCCGACGCCGGGAAGCTACAACTGCCGGATGATCAGTCTCGGCGCCACGGATTCCAAGGCGCCGGCATTCCAGAAGTTCAAACCTTTCTTCTGCTACGTGCTTACCGACGACAACGGCATTCTCACCATCGTCAAGCAGACCGGCAGCCAGCGGCCCGCCGGGCGATTGTGGGACGACGACGATCCTCGCCGGATGGTCTTCCTTGGAAGTCTTGCGCTCGGCGACGAGAAGGAGCCACTCGCCTATCTGGAGGACCCGAGCCGCGACATGGCGGGCGTGTTCGAAAGGATCGGCCCGTTCAAGTGGCGATTGGTCATTCCGTGGCCGCGAAACGGACCCATGCTCGAAGTGTTCGAGTTGACTCCTGTCGCCGACCAGCCGGAGGGATGAGTTCCGCCGGATTGCTTGCCGATCCGGCGGAGGTCCGGCGGTTGCTGATCGAGTCCGCCGCTGCCGGGGAAGCGATCACCTATTCCGAGTTGCTGAATGCGCTCGGCCACCAGTTCACACGGCCGAAGATGCGCGCCTTGTGCAAGGTACTCGGAGTCATCGACGACGAGGCGGCGGAGCGCGGCGAGCCTGAACTTGCGGTCCTGGTCGTCCGGCAGTCCGACGGGCTTCCCGGCCAGGGCTGGTGGGTCGCGGGCGGCGCGATGCTCCACGGCTATGACGGGTTGTGGACCGGGCCGGCCGCGCTGAAGCTGGTGAAGAAGCTCCAGCGGGAGGCGTTTCGCTATTGGAGCGAGCGGGCGGGTTAGATTTCCGCGCCGCAATCGCTAAGTGGCGGCAATGGCGGACTCCCGGACATTCACGGTCAGCGAAGACGACGACGGGATCCGTCTGGACCGCTGGTTCAAGCGCAACCAGCCGGATACCAGCTTCAACATCGTTTCGCGCTGGGCCCGGACCGGCCAGCTGCGCCTCGACGGAAAGAGGGTTGCTCCCGGCGAGAGGATCGCGGCGGGTCAGGAAATCCGCCTGCCGCCGATCGACGCCGAGCCGGCGAGGCGCGGACCCGCGAAACCGAAACGCGAGCCGCTCACTCCCGAGGAGGAAGAATTCGTCCGGTCCCTGGTAATTTACGAGGATTCCGATTCCTTCGTCTTCAACAAGCCGCCGGGCCTCGCAACGCAGGGCGGGACCAAGACGACCCACCATCTCGACCGGCTTCTCGACGGGCTCGAAGACGAAAAGGGCAATAGGCCGAAACTCGTCCACCGCCTCGACAAGGATACGTCGGGCGTTCTCCTCGTGGCCCGGACGGCCCGCGCCGCTGCCTATTTTTCGAAAAGTTTTTCCGGGCGGACGGCGAAGAAAGTCTATTGGGCGCTGATCATGGGCGTCCCGTCCGCCGACGAGGGGCTGATCGACGCGCCGCTCGCAAAGCAGCCGGGCACAGGCGGCGAGAAGATGCATGTCGACGAGGAGAATGGCCAGCCGGCGAAGACCCGCTGGCGAGTCATCGACCGCGCCGGCAACCGAGCCGCCTGGGTCGAGCTCCAGCCGCTGACCGGCCGAACCCACCAGCTCCGCGCGCACATGGCGGCCATCGGCCATCCCATCATCGGCGATGGCAAATATGGCGGCGCCGACGCCTTCCTGACCGGCGGAATCAGCCGCAAGCTTCATCTCCACGCCCGGCGGCTGCGGATCGATTCCCCGGCGAAGGGCAAGATCGACGTGACCGCCGAGCTTCCCGATCACATGGCGCAAAGCCTCGAAACCCTCGGCTTCGAGGTCGCCGCCGGGGAGCGGGTGCCGGCCTCGCGGCCCAAGCCGCCGAGCCGCCCCAAGCCGCGGCGCGAAAGCCGTCGCGGCGAGCGACGGGCCCGGACTGGCCGTGGGCGGCGATGACCAAGCTCGCGATCTTCGACTGCGACGGAACCCTGGTCGACAGCGGAGCGACGATCCATCGCGCGCTCGCGGAAACCTTCGAGCTCCACGGCATCGCCATCCCTCCGCCACGCGAATCCCGGAAGGTCATCGGCCTCAGCCTCACCCAGGCGATGTGCGCGCTCGTTCCCGACGCGGCCGAAGCGGATCACGTGCGGCTCGCGGAAACCTACAAGGGCTGCTTCCATCGCGCCCGGCAGGAAGGCCGGGTCGAGGAGCCGCTATTCGACGGGATCCTCGATCTGCTGGACACGCTTGAAACCGACGGGTGGTTACTCGCCGTCGCGACGGGCAAGTCGGACCGGGGCCTCGGGCTGTGCCTTGGGAGCCATGGCCTGCGCGCCCGCTTCATTTCGTTGCAGACCGCGGATCGGCATCCGTCCAAGCCGTCGCCGCAGATGGCGCTCGCGGCGATGGCGGACGCGGGTGTGCCGCCCGAGCGCACGATCGTCGTTGGCGACACCAGCTTCGACATGGGCATGGCGACAGCGGCCGGCGCGGTCGGGATCGGCGCGGGCTGGGGCTATCATGAGCCGGCGGACCTGCTCGCCGCCGGCGCGGCAGCGATCGCCAGCGATCCGGCCGAGGTCGCCGACATCGCGAGGGAGGCCGTGAATGACTGACGAAGACAAGTGGAGGCGGCGGTTCAACCTGTTCATGGGCATCCGCCTGTTCGGGCTTCTCGTCTTCTTTGCCGGCCTGGCAATCGCCTTCACGAACCTGCTTCGGCCGGGCGGCTGGCCCGTCGTCGGATCGATCGTCATGATTCTCGGCCTGCTCGACTCGGTCGTCGCGCCTCGGCTGCTCAAGAAGCAGTGGGAAGCCGAAGACCGGCAGCAATGAAAAGGTTCTGGAAAGAATCAACGGCTGTTGCCAGCGAGGGCGGCTGGGCGGTCGAGTTGGACGGGAAGCCGCTTCGGACTCCTGCACGCAAGCCGCTGATCGTTCCGGTCGAAGCGCTGGCGCTGGGAATCGCGGAGGAATGGAGTGCCGTGGGCGAGACCTTCGACCCTCGCCAGATGCCGCTCACCGGCCTCGCCAACGCGGCGATCGACCGGGTCACGCCGGACCCGCAAGCCTTTGCCGCCGGGCTTGCCAAATACGGCGAAGGCGACCTCGCCTGCTACCGCGCGGAAACGCCGCGCGAGCTGGTCGAACGGCAGGAGAAGAGCTGGGACGAGCTACTCGGCTGGGCACGCCGCCGCTTCGACGTCGACTTCTGCACCACGTCGGGGATCGTCCATGTCGCGCAGCCCGAAGCGACGGTCCGCCGGCTCGCGCACGCGGTGGGATCGCTCGACCCGTTTCGGCTCGCGGGCCTTTCGCCGCTCGTGACGATCGGCGGCTCGCTGGTCGCGGCGCTCGCCGTCGCCGAGAACCAGCTATCGCCGCAGCAGGCGTGGAATGCAGTCACCATCGATGAACAGTGGCAGGCCGAGCAATGGGGCGCGGACGGGGAGGCCGAGGCTGCGCTGGAAGCGCGACGCGAGGATTTCTTCGCCGCCGCTAGATTCCTGGAGCTTCTCGACTCCTAGTGGGCGGGACCGACGAGGTCCCTGACGAATGCAACCAGCCCAATCTGGCGAGCGCGTTTCAGCCGCTCGGCCTCGACGATCGTCCGGATGTCCGCGAGGCATTCGGCAGCGTCCTCGTTGACCAGCACATAATCATATTCCGCCCAGTGGCTTATTTCCGCCTCCGCTCGATCCATACGGTCGGCGATCACGCCATCGCTGTCGGTGCCGCGCGCCTGGAGACGGCGCTCGAGCTCGTCCATCGATGGTGGAAGGAGGAACATTCGCACCAGATCCTCGCCCATCGCGGCGTGAAGCTGCTGGGTGCCCTGCCAGTCGATGTCGAACAGGATGTCGCGCCCGTCCCTTAGCGCATCTTTCACCGGCGCCTTGGGAGTCCCGTAGCGATAGCCGAACACCGGCGCCCATTCGACGAATTCGCCGGCTTCGAGCATCCGGTCGAATTCGGCATCGTCGACGAAATGATAATGCACGCCCTCTTCCTCGCCCGGGCGCCTCGGACGGGTGGTGGCCGAAACCGACATGGTGATTCGCGGGTCGGCTTCCATCAGCATTCGCGACAGGGTCGATTTCCCCGCCCCCGACGGGGAGGACAGTACAATCAGCAATCCGCGGCGGCCCAGGCCAGCATCGAGCTCTGAGGAAGCGTCCATACGCGCTCTTGCGATGCAGTTCGGCGCTTCGTCAAGAAGCGGTTGCTGCGCCGCACAAATTTCGCTTGAAATTGTGCCGCGCACCATTTATGTTGCACTGCAACAAGAGGATTGAGAATGAACGCGGACGCCGAAATCGCTGCTGAAACGACCGAAGCCGCTCCCGCGGTCGTCGAAACGGTGGCGCCCAGCAAGCCGGCTCGCAAGGCGAAGGCCAAGCGCAAGACCAGGGTCCGCGCGAAGGAAAGGAACGAAAAGATGACCAAGCAGAACGACAAGATTTTCGGCGCGTTCGCCGCTTTCCCGGCAGGCGCTGCCTTCGAGAAGCTGTTTGCCGACGCCAGCCAGCGCGGCGAGGAAGCCGTGAAGCGCTCGCGCAAGGCCGCTGAGGAGCTTGGCGAGCTGTACCGCGGCAATCTCGAAGCGTTCGTCGAGGCCGGCAAGATTGCCGCCACCGGTGCGCAGTCGATCGGCCAGGATCTCGTCGCGAAGAGCCGCGACAGCCTGGAGCAGACGGCGGACACCGTCCGCACCTTCGCCGAGGCGAAGAGCCCGACCGAGCTGCTGCAGCTGCAGAGCGATTTCGCCCGCACCGCCTTCGATCGCTTCGTCGAGGACAGCTCGGCCCTGACCGAATCGTTCGTGAAGCTCGCCGGAGAGGCGTTCCAGCCGCTTTCGAGCCGAGCCAGCGCGAACGTCGAGAAGTTCAACCAGATCGCTGCCTGACATCTCCTCCCCTCCCGTCAGGCACGTCAAGGCGGTCGCTCCCGTGTGGAGCGGCCGCCTTTTTTCTGCGTTTCAGCCGTTGTTGGCGGCTTGCAGCTCATCTTGAGCGTGCCATATTTGTGAGCGGATGATGACGTGGCGTTTGACGAGCATGGGCGACGGGCCCGGACGCGATGACGGTCGCGACGACGATCTCGACGTCGGCGTCGCCACCCGAACCCGCCCGAAAACCAAGAAGCCATCGAACTACAAGGTGCTGATGCTCAACGACGACTACACCCCCATGGAGTTCGTGGTGCTCGTCCTCCAGCGCTATTTCTCGATGGGAATCGAGGACGCGACTCGCGTTATGCTCCAGGTCCACCAGCGCGGAGTGGCGGTCTGCGGAGTGTTTACCTACGAAGTCGCCGAAACCAAGGTCGCGCAGGTCATCGATTTCGCTCGCGAGAATCAGCACCCTCTGCAATGCACATTGGAGAAGGCCTGACCTCGCGCGGTTGTTGCACCGCGGCCGTCGTTCGCTAAAGCCCATCCGTGGACAGTATCTGGATCAAGGGCGGCCAGCGCCTTCACGGGCAAATCCCGATCAGCGGTGCCAAGAACGCGGCGCTCACTTTGCTTCCCTGTGCGCTCCTCACCAGCGAGCCGCTGACTCTCACCAATCTTCCGCGTCTCGCCGACGTCGACAGCTTCGGCCATTTGCTCAACCAGCTCGGGGTCTCCACCAGCGTCGCCGGGGTTAAGAGGGGGGAATATGGCCGGCGAATGACCCTTCGCGCGGAGGAAATCGCTTCGACTGTCGCGCCCTATGACATGGTTCGGAAGATGCGCGCTTCGGTGCTGGTGCTGGGCCCGATGCTGGCCCGCGCCGGCGAAGCGACGGTGTCGCTCCCCGGCGGCTGCGCGATCGGCGACCGGCCGATCGACCTTCACCTGAAGGCGCTCGAATCGATGGGTGCCGAGATCGAGCTCGCTGCCGGCTACGTCAAAGCGACGGCGCCCGGCGGGCGGCTCCCCGGCGGCGACTACAGCTTTCCGGTCGTGTCGGTGGGCGCCACGGAAAATGCAGTGATGGCTGCGGTCCTGGCGGCCGGGCGCACCGAGTTGTTCAATGCCGCCCGCGAGCCGGAGATTGCCGACCTTTGCAACCTGCTCGTCGCGATGGGCGCGAAGATCGAGGGGATCGGCTCGGCGCACCTGGCGATCGACGGAGTCGAGGGTCTTCACGGAACAACCTATGAAGTCATGCCGGACCGGATCGAGGCGGGAAGCTACGCCTGCGCGGCGGGAATCACCGGCGGCTCGATCGACTTGATCGGCGCACGCCCGGACGACATGCGGGCGACCCTGAATGCGCTCGCCCAGGCCGGGCTTATGCTCGAATTTCACGAACGCGGGATCAAGGTCAGCGCCGATGGCGGGCTGAAGCCGCTGGCGCTGTCGACTTCGCCCTTCCCCGGCTTCGCCACGGACATGCAGGCGCAGTTCATGGCGATGCTGGCGATGGCCGAAGGCGATAGCTTCCTCGAGGAAACGATCTTCGAGAACCGCTACATGCACGTCCCCGAGCTTCGGCGCATGGGCGCCAACGTCGACATCCACGGCCGCTCGGCAATCGTCCACGGAGTCGAGGGGCTGACGGGCGCCCAGGTGATGGCGACGGACCTCAGGGCCTCGATGAGCCTGATCCTCGCCGGTCTCGCGGCCGAGGGAGAGACCGAAGTGCTTCGAGTTTATCACCTCGACCGCGGTTACGAGCGGCTGGAGGAAAAGCTGTCGGCCGTCGGAGCGACGATTGAGCGGAGGAACGACGGCTAGCTCAGCCGAAGAGTTTCAGTCCCGCGATTGCCGCGACGATCACCAGGATCAGCAGGATCCGCACCAGCGACGCCGGCTCGCCGAAGAAGGCCAGCCCGACGACGACCGTGCCGACCGCCCCGATTCCGCCCCACACCGCATAAGCGGTGCCCATCGGGATCGATCTCGACGCCACCTCCAGAAGCGCCATGCTGATCGCCACCGATACCAGGAATGCGATGGTCCACGGCACGTTCCGAAACCCGTCGACGAAACGAAGGGTCGTGGTGAAGCCGACTTCGAAAAGCCCGCCGATGATGAGCCAGACCCAGGGCATGTCATTCCTTTCACTGGACGGCGGGCAAAGCCGCGATAATCTGCGCGTCCATGGCTTACAGGAGAAGCATCGGCAACATCGTGGCGCCGGCGCGCTTCATTGCCTTCGTGGTCGCGATGGCCATCGCGATTCCGCTCGCCTGGACAGGCTTCGGCGACTGGAACCTCGGCGTCATGGGGGGCTTTGACGTCGCCGCGATCATCTTCCTCCTGTCGGTGCTACCGTTGCTCTCGACCCGGCACGGCGCGGTGATCGAGGGCCACGCGCGCGACAACGACGCCAATCGTGCCGTGCTCCTCGGGATAACCGGAATCGTGATGCTGGTGCTGCTGGTGTCGATTGCCGCCGAGGCCGTCGGCAACACCCCCCAGCCGTTCACCAAGATCCTGATTATCGTCACGCTGGCTTTGGCCTGGCTGTTCAGCAACTCCATCTACGCGCTTCACTACGCGCATCTGGCCTATGGCGATGAGGATGGGGTGGCCTGCAGCGGGATTTCCTTCCCCGGAACCGAGGAGCCGGTTTACTGGGACTTCGTCTACTTTGCCTTCACGCTCGGGATGACATTCCAGACCTCCGACGTGGAGATCAGCAGCCAGCATATCCGCCGGGTGGTGACCCTGCATTCGCTGGCCGCCTTCGTGTTCAACATCGGCGTGCTCGCCTTCACGATCAACGTTCTCGGCTCCGGCTAGGAAGCAACGTCGATCTCGGGAAGCGGTACCTCCTTCCGCCGCGAAGCGAGCAGGCAACCGGCGACAATCAGGACCGCGCCCGCGAGCGTGTAGCCGGTGACTTTCTCGCTGAACATGATCCAGCCAAGCGCGGACGCCCAAAGAAAGGCGCTATATTCGGTGACCGCCAGATAGCTCGCCTCACCTCGCGCATAGGCCCATGCGAACAGCAATGTCCCCGCCGTCGAAAGGACCGCGGCGACCGAGATCCAGTGCCATTGGCCGGTTGGAAGCGCCGGAACGCCGACAATTGGAAGCGCTGCGAGCCACAGCACCATGATCGCCAGCGACTGGAAGAAGTTGATTTCGAGCGGGCGCGCGGCAAGCGCCTGGTGGCGCATGAGGACGATGTTCACGGCATAAGTCAGCGCCGAGCCGACGATCGCCGCCGTGCCGAGCAGAACGTCGGGCCGAAGCGATAGCTGCACCTGACCGACGACGATGACGATGACTCCGCCGAAGGCCAGCACCGAGCCCACAATCGACATCCGCCCGATTCGCTCCCCCAGGAACAGCGCCGCGAGCAGCAAGGCTATGAGCGGCGCGATGAAGGTCAGCGCGATCGCCTGCGCAAGGTGGACCCGGCCAATCCCCCAGAAGAACAGGAACGCCATGACCGTCACCACGACGGCTCGGGCCAGGTGGATTCGAAGCGCCTTGCGCCCCGGCCAGCTCTTTCGCGTCGGCAGGTAGAGCGCGGCACTGATTCCGAGGTTGGCGAGAGCGCGCCAGACGGAAACCGCGACGATTCCGATGGCGAGGACGAGGTGTTTCATCACCGCGTCCATGATCGACAGCGTCCCCACCGCCGCGAGCGCGACCGCGAAAGCCTGGACGGGAAGTTGAGCAACTCGGTTCACGAGCCGCGATTAGAGCAACGGCGCGAAACGCCAATCCCCCAGATTGACTGCGGCCTTGCTTACTCGGCAGCGTCCAGCGTCGTTTCGACCGCCTGTGCCGCCTCGATTTCCGCGGCCTTGGCCTCGACCAGCTTCACGATGTGGTCGATCATGTCCGCGTCCTTCACGTGGTGATCGGTGACGCCGGAGAGATAGACCATGTGGGTCCCATGGCCGCCGCCGGTAATCCCGATGTCGGTTTCGCGGGCCTCGCCCGGACCGTTCACCACGCAGCCGAGCACCGAAAGCGACATCGGAGTCCGGATGTGCTGAAGCCTCTCTTCGAGTGCCTGCACTGTGCGAATGACGTCGAAGCCCTGGCGAGCGCAGCTCGGGCAGGAGACGACCCGGACGCCGCGATTGCGGATACCAAGGCTTTTGAGGATTTCGTAGCCGACTCGGACTTCTTCCTCGGGCTCCGCCGAAAGCGAGACCCGGATCGTGTCGCCGATTCCGGCCCAGAGAAGGTTACCCATCCCGATCGCCGATTTGACGGTGCCGCCGATCAGTCCGCCAGCCTCCGTAATCCCCAGGTGAAGCGGGCAATCGACCTCGTTCGCCAGTTGCATATAGGCCGCGACGGCAAGGAACACGTCGCTGGCTTTGACCGCCACCTTATATTCGCGAAAGCCGTGGTCCTCGAGAATCCGGATGTGATCGAGCGCGCTCTCGACCAGCGCCTCGGGACACGGCTCGCCATATTTTTCGAGGAGGTCCTTTTCGAGGCTCCCGGCATTCACGCCGATCCGCATCGAACAGCCGTTGGCGCGGGCAGCGGAGATGACTTCCTTCACCCGTTCCGCCGATCCGATATTGCCCGGGTTGATCCGCAGGCAGGCGGCGCCGGCATCGGCGGCTTCCAGGGCGCGCTTGTAGTGGAAGTGAATGTCGGCGACGATCGGTACATTCACTTCACGAACGATCTGCTTCAGCGACGCGGTCGCGGCGGGCGTCGGGCAAGATACCCTGACGATGTCGGCTCCAGCCTCCTCGCAGCGGCGGATCTGGTCGATCGTCGCCTTCGCGTCTTCGGTCGGCGTATTGGTCATCGTCTGGACACTGATCGGCGCGCCTCCGCCGACGGGGACGGAGCCGACCATGATCCGACGCGATTTGCGCCGCTCGATATCTCGCCAGGGCCTGATGGACATGGCGCGCATATAGGCCGCCGGCGGCGCTCCCGCAAAGGTGAACGCAAAGATGTCGCCCAGATTATTCAAAGATGGTAAGGCACTAGGCTAGGAACTCGCGGGGGCGGCCATGAACAAGTGGACGCGGCGTGTAGAGTTGAGCAGGGCATCGGCTGGGCCCGCCGCCGGAGAAACCGCGTCCCTCGCCCATCATTATTTCGCCTTCCTCAGCTACAGCCACGCCGATTCGAACGAGGCCGACTGGCTGCACCGGGAGCTTGAAAGGTTCCGGATCCCGTCGACGCTCGCCGGCCGGCTCACCGCCAACGGGGTCATCCCGAAGCGGCTGTCGCCCATTTTTCGCGATCGCCACGAGCTTGCCGCGAGCGACGATCTGACCGAGGAAATCCGGGTCGCGCTCACCGCCTCGCGCTGCCTCATCGTCCTCTGCTCGCCGGCCGCGGCCAAGTCGCGTTGGACGAATGAGGAGATCGAATATTTCAAGCGGGTGCACCCCGACGGCTGCGTCATCGCCGCGATCGTCGCCGGCGCGCCCGGTCGAGAGGACGAAGACTGCTTCCCGGCAGCGCTGACGCAACAATACGACCGCCGGGGCCGCCCGACGGGGCGCCGGGCCGAGCCGCTTGCAGCGGATCTTCGCGATGCCGGCGACGGCAAGCGCCTGGGGCTGCTGAAGGTGATTGCCGGAATATTGGGGGTCGGTCTGGACGACCTCGTCCAGCGCGACCAGCTCCGCCGCCAGCGGCGAATGGCGGCGATCACTGGCGGCTCCTTTCTTGGCATGCTCGTTGCGACGGGGCTGGCTGTGACCGCGATCCAGGCGCGCGACGCAGCCCGCGACCAGCGACGCGAGGCGGAGGGCCTGGTCGCGTTCATGCTCGGGGACCTTAAGGACAAGCTCGAGCCGATCGGTCGGCTGGACGCTCTCGACGGAGTCGGGTCCAAAGTCCTGGACTATTACAGCAAGCAGGACACCTCGCAGCTATCGGACGCCGGCCTGCTGCAGCGATCTCGAGCGCTCAGCCTGATGGCCCAGGTGGCCTACCTGCGCGGCGACATGCCCAAGGCACAGCAACTCTACCGGCAAGCGATGGCAGGGACAGCAGAGGCAGTCGCGAGAAACCCTCAAGATGCCCAGCGGCTTTACGATCACGCGCAGAACGTCTTCTGGATCGGCGAACTTGCACGCAAGCAGGGACAAATGGCGGAGGCGGAGGTCGCGTATCGCGAGTATAAACGCCTCGCAGATCAAATGGCGGCGATCGAGCCGGACAATCTCAGGTGGCGCATGGAAAGCGCCTATGGCGACGTGAACGTCGGAATTGTCTATCGCAACGAGCG
>JBDZVP010000002.1:15487-17267 GCA_040255765.1 Sphingomonadales bacterium
AGTTCGCCAGATTCCCGCGCATGAGGGCCTTGGCATTCTGTTGTCCTCAACTCGCGGACCGGAGAGCGGGCTAGAACAGCTGCGGCTTGCGGTCGCCGAAGCGGATCACTTGATTCCGATCGAGCCCGAGAATTCTTATTGGAAGGGACTCGCGGCGCAAGCTCAGCTCGATCTCGCAGGAACCCTTCTCGAGCTGGGCCAGGTCGCGGACGCCCGAACCTATGCAGGCGGAGGATGCGATCTCGCCGCGCAGGTTTTATCCCGGGATCCGGGGCCTGCCTGGCGCCATCTTCGTACGACATGCTTGATGATCCGGTCCGAACTTGCATCGAAGGCAGGTTCCGGCCCGGAAGCGATGGCCCTTGCGCAACAAGCCCTGGCCGCCGCCCGCAACGAAAGCAGTTCCGATCCGGTTGCGGACCGTTACGCCATCGCTGACGCGTATCGACTCGTCGGCGATATTCGCCAGCGCATGGGCGATAGGCGCCCCGCGGAGACAGCCTGGGCGGCGGCTTTCGCCCAGCTGCCTCCAAACGTGGCCGAGCGCCCGTCCGAGATGCATCAACGCGCCGGGCTGCTCCAGCGCCTGGGGCGCGGCGGCGAAGCGCGGACGCTTACCGAATCGCTGAAGAAGATGGGGTATGGGAGGAAAGAATGACAAACGGAAAGAGTCACTCGGGCGCTGGTTCGAGCAGCGCAGTTGCGCGGCCGGTAACGGTTACGGTGACCATAAATAGCGACAGTCCGCCCGACTTCGACATGGCCGCGGCGCCGGCGGGCCATGTTCCAATCAAGAAGGTGAAGAAGGGAAAATCCGACGATTTCATGCTCGAGTTCAACAATCATGCCGGGGGCGTGTTTTCCGACGGTTTCGACATCACCTTTCACCTGATCGACAAGACCAGCGGTCCGAAGCGCTACGGATTCTTTTTCGCGGACCCCAACGATCCGGACCCGAACGATGCCATTTCGGTCAAATGTGTCGATGCCGACGGGCATTGCCCGCCCAACGGTTCAAAATGGGATGGATTCAAGCCCTACTCGGTCACAAGGCAACAGCTGAAGGTGAACAACCCGAACGACGGATATCAATATTTCGGTTTCGCACTGCACTTCTCGAAGGAAGGCGAAACCGCGCCCAGCCTGACTTTTGACCCTATCGGCGACGATCAGAACGGTCATTTCCTGACGAAATGAATATCGCTCCAAGCCGGTTTGCCGAGGTCCGCGATGCCGCGGCAGCCGGCGATGCTCAGCACCCGCCGCGCCTGCCGTTCGTCCTCAGCGTCGGGATCACCGGCCATCGCATCGAAGCGCTTCCCACGGAAGCGGTGCAAACGATCGTCGAGCGGATCGGAGCGACGCTTGCGCATCTCAAGGCCGGCGCGCTCGATCTTCACAAGCGCGAGCGATCGCTGTTCTCGGACGATCCGCCAAGGCTCCTGTTCGTGTCGCCGCTCGCCGACGGCTCAGACCAGATCGCGACCGAGATCGCGCTCGATCTGGGGTTCGAAGTCCAGGCGATCCTTCCGTTCGACCGCGAGACCTATCGCGCGACGCTTCACAATTCGGGGCTTAAACGCTTCGACGAGCTGGCGTGCCGTGCAAGCTGCGTTCTCGAGCTGCCGGGCGAGATTGATTCCGAGCATCTCGCCTTCGTGATGGCTGGCCGGGGGACGGTTGCCCATTGCGACGTTCTTCTCGCGGTCTGGGACGGGCGTCCTCCGCGCGGCCGGGGTGGCACCGGCGATGTCATAAGCATCGCGATCAACCGCGGGAC
>JBDZVP010000002.1:17367-20175 GCA_040255765.1 Sphingomonadales bacterium
CGCGCGGCCGGGGTGGCACCGGCGATGTCATAAGCATCGCGATCAACCGCGGGACGGCAGTCGCCCACATTCCGGTGAACCCGGTGATCCAGCCGCGGCTGCTTTGGGCCGCGTTCGACCCGACGGTCCTGACCCAGGCCGACGAGACCACCGCGGAGCGACCGCTTGAGCGGGCCAACATCGACGCGGTTCTCAGCGCGCTGCTGATGCCGCCTCCAGAGTCGGATGAACGGCAATTCGCCGAAGGCTTCGTCCGCGAGCGGCTTCGGCGGCTTCGGACCCGGATCGAATATCCGCTGCTTCTCGCCGCCGCGGGGGTCGGCCGCTTCGGAGCCAAGGATTTCACCAACGCCCATTGCGTGCGGCAGACCCGCGACGAGTGGCGCCGCTATCGCGAAGTCTGCGCCGACGCGAACAATATCGCCGCCCCGATCGACATCCTCGAGGAGGCCTATAGCTGGGCGGACCGGCTCGCGACCCATTTCGCCCAGACTTATCGAAGCGGACATATCTTCAACTTCGTGCTCGGCGGGCTCGCAGTGTGCCTCGGGCTTAGCGCCTTCATGGCGCCGCACCTGAAGTTTGAGGAGGCGGCGCTGGAGATGGGGATTACGATTGCGATCATCCTCAACGCGTGGATTGGAAACCGAAACCAGTGGCACCGCCGCTGGCTCGATTATCGCCAACTTGCGGAGCGCCTGCGGCCGATGCGAAGCCTGAAGCTTCTCGGAATTGCCGCCCCCGACCCTCCCGGGACTGCGACAAACCCGGTCCCGAGGCGCTGGATCGACTGGTATGCGAGCGGAATCTGGAGGGCGATGGGCTGCGTCGCTGGATCGCTGGACGGGGATCGGGCATCCAAGCTCGCCAAGGCAATCGGGGAATATGAAATCACTCCCCAGGTTGGCTATCACGAGCACAATTCGGCACAGATCCACAAGCTCGACCATCGCCTGGGTGTGATTGCCCTTGCCCTGTTCGTCGCGACGGTGATTGTCTCGCTGATCACTGTGGTCGGTCTCGCGGTCGATTCTGACCTTGTGAACGATTACGGCAACTGGCTGACCCTGGTTTCAGCGGGCTTTCCGGCGCTCGCCACGGCGATCTTCGGAATCCGCTTCCAGGGAGATTTCGGCGGCGATGCGATCCGGTCGCAATCGGCTGCGAACGCACTTCGGACCATCGACGAGGACCTGCGGCGCGGAGTGACCCTTCCTCGCGCCGCCGACCTCGTCGAGGAAGCGTCGAGGCTGATGCTCGGCCACCTCGACGAGTGGCGGCTGATCAACCAGCAGCGCGATCTCTCGGTCGGCTAGTCGCGCTCTTTCCCGTTCCAGCGCCAGCGCAAGCCGCCGCGGGTCGTTTTCGCGACGATTAGCAGAAGAACGGCGGTGGCAGGGACGAGCACGCCTGCGAAAGCGAGCGGCCGATTGGCGAGCCAGCGGCCAGCGGCGGCAGCGATCGCCACATAGATGGCGACCACCAGCCAGCCCTGCCATGCAATTGGCCTGCCGCCGCCGTAGCCGAACCTCTTCGGAGCGAACCATTCGGGGCCGCCATCCTCACCCATCACCCTGCTCCTTCGGCGGACGTCCGCGCTTTCGCGGCTGGGGTGACTTCAGCTTCACTCCGCGCGCCGACAGGGCTTCGCGAAGAAGCACCTCGACCTCGGCGTTGACGCTCCGAAGGTCGGCGGCCGCGCATCGCTCGACCGCCGACCACAAGGCCGGATCGACCCTTAAGGGATAAGCCTTTCGGTCGTCAGGCACCTACTGATACAGCGTACCGGTGTTGACGACCGGCTGGGTCTCGCGGTCGGCGCACAGCACCACCATCAGGTTGGACACCATCGCCGCCCGGCGCTCGTCGTCGAGCTCGACCACCTGCTTTTCGGAAAGCTGCTGGAGCGCTGTCTCGACCATCGACACGGCGCCTTCGACCAGCTTCGCGCGCGCCGCGATCACGGCTTCGGCCTGCTGCCGGCGGAGCATCGCCTGGGCGATCTCCGGAGCATAGGCCAGGTGCATCAGCCGGCACTCATCGATGGTGATCCCGGCGCGGGCGACCCGTTCCTGAAGCTCCGCCTCGAGGTCGGCATTCACCTTGTCGTGATCGCCGCGAAGGGTAACTTCCTTATGTTCGATGTCGTCATAGGGATATCTCGAGCCGATCGTGCGGATAGCGCTTTCAATCTGGACCTCGATGAACTGCTGATAATCGGCGACGTCGAACATCGCCTGCGCGGTGTCGCTCACCCTCCAGACCACGTTGGCGGCGATTTCGATCGGATTGCCGCGAAGATCGTTCACCTTGATCCGGTCGGACGTGAAATTGTGGATCCGGATCGAGATTTTCGGACGCAGCATCCATGGCCATACCCAGCGCAGGCCCGTCGCCCGGTCGCTCCCGCGATAATCGCCGAACAAGGTGATCGCGGCCGCCTGATTCGGCTGAAGCATGTAGAAGCCGCTGATTGCGAGGACGAACAGGAGCGTCCCCGCGATAACGAGAACGACACTGGCCAAGTCGCCCTCATTATTGGCGAGGCGGACGACTCCGTAGACGTCCATCGCTATGCCAAGCAGTGCAACCAGCAGCATCGGGTAGCCGCTGAGCGTCGATGCTGCCCGCTCCTTGCTGAGCTTGATTGCGATTGGATCCTGTGCAGCCACGAGTCGCCTCCATTAATTTGATATCATATTAATATCGTTACGGAGCCGGTCGAGTCAATCCCGTTCGACGAACGGCGCTTTCCTTCCGCCTGAGCCGCCGTCAAAGGAGCGGCATGAGTCACATTGGCTGGAAGCT
>JBDZVP010000002.1:20275-38902 GCA_040255765.1 Sphingomonadales bacterium
CCTTCCGCCTGAGCCGCCGTCAAAGGAGCGGCATGAGTCACATTGGCTGGAAGCTCGTCGTCCACGGCGGCGCTGGAATCATCGAAAGATCGCGGATCACGCCCGAGCAGGACAGCGACATTCGCGCCGGGCTGGATCGCGCCCTGTCCGCCGGCCAAGCCGTGCTCGCGGGCGCTGGAAGCGCGATCGACGCGGTAGAAGCGGCCGTTCGCACGCTGGAAGACGATCCGAACTTCAACGCAGGTCGAGGGGCGGTCTTTACCTATGAAGGCCGCAACGAACTGGACGCGGCGATCATGGACGGAAGCGACCGGTCGGCTGGAGCGGTCACCGGGGCGACGACCACCCGCCATCCCGTCAGCCTTGCCCGGGCGGTAAAGGATCATTCGCCGCACGTCCTCCTTCGCGGCCGAGGCGCCGACCAGTTCTCGATCGAGCAGGGGCTGGAGCAGGTCGACAACAGCTGGTTCGCGACCCCCGAGCGCCGCCGCCAACTCGACGAGATGAAGGCGAACAAGCTGGGCAGCTTCGACGTCGACCTGAAATACGGAACGGTCGGAGCGGTGGCCCTCGACTCGGACGGCCACATTGCTGCCGCGACCTCGACCGGCGGGCTTACCGGCAAACGCTGGGGGCGAATCGGCGACTCGCCGATCATCGGCGCCGGCACCTATGCCGATGACGGCTCCGCCGCGATCTCCGCGACCGGCTCGGGAGAATATTTCATCCGCGCGCTTGCCGCCTATCAGGTGGCGGAGCGGGTCAAGATCGGCGGCGAATCGCTCCAACAGGCGCTCGACGACTCGCTTTCCGACGTCCAGTCACTTGGAGGAACCGGCGGAATGATCGCGGTCGCTCCGACGGGGGAGATGGCGTGGGGCTTCACCACCCCCGGAATGTATCGCGGCAAAGCCGATTCGAACGGAAGGACGATCGCGCTCTACGCGGACTCCGAGGAGCGGTAGGGAAGCCCGCGTCGCAACCACTCGGCCTCGGCGGCGACCGCCGCGCGTTCCTCGTCAAGAAAGTCCGAAACCGCGCGCTTGAACCCGGAATTCGGAATGAAGTGCGCCGACGCGGTGATGACCGGCTCGTATCCACGAGAGAGTTTATGCTCGCCCTGAGCGCCCGCCTGGACCGAGGTCAATCCCTTCCCGATCGCCCACTCGATCGCCTGGTAATAGCTGAGCTCGAAGTGGAGGAAGCGGACCTCATCGATCGTGCCCCAATAACGGCCGTAGAGCGCGTCGGGCCCGATCACGTTCAACGCTCCCGCGATTGGCATTCCTGACCGGTAAGCGAGGAACAGCAGAAGCTTGTCGCCCAGGGTTTCTCCAACCCGATCGAAAAACTCGCGGGTCAGGTACGGATGACCCCATTTCCGGCTGCCGGTGTCCTGGTAGAAGCGCCACATCGCGTCCCATTCGGCGGCTCCGATGTCCGGGCCCGTGAGCGCCCGGAATTCCAGCCCCTCGCGCGCGGCAGCTCGTTCCTTGCGGATGGTCTTTCGGCGGCGACTGGTCAGGCTGTCGAGGAAGTCTTCGAAGTCGCGATAGCCCCGGTTGAACCAGTGATACTGGATCCCGTGGCGCAGCAGCCAGCCGCGCTGCTCCGCTTCGGCCAAATCCCGATCCTCGAGAAAGGTGATATGCGCCGAAGATATCCCGTTCTGCATCGTCACCGCTTCGAGCGCTGCCAGTAGCTGCTGCGGGCGAGAGCCCAGCAGGCGCGGCCCCGGGACAGGCGTGAACGGCACCGCGACCTGGAGCTTGGGATAATAAGCGCCGCCGGCGCGCTCCCACGCATCGGCCCAGCCGTGGTCGAACACATATTCGCCCTGGCTGTGGGTCTTGAGATAGGCCGGAGCAGCAGCGACGAGATGCTCGCTCTCGTCCTCGATCAGGATCGGCGCGGGAGTCCACCCCGTCCCCGGCCCGACGCTGCCCGACTCTTCGAGCGCGGCAAGGAACGCATGGCTGACGAACGGATGCTCATCCGCGAGCCGGTCCCAGGCGCGGGCGTTGAGGCCCGCGACTCCGGACGCGATCTTGGCGATAATCTCGGACTCGCGGTCGGCCATACCCTTTCAGGTATAGCAGGCAGCCTGAACTAGGGCTTCACCGCGACGATTGCATCGACCTCGACTGCGACTCCGAGCGGGAGCATGGCGCCGACTGCGCTTCTCGCATGCCGTCCCGCCTCGCCGAACACATCCTGCATCAGCTCGGAGGCGCCGTTGGCGACCTTCGGCTGGTCGGTAAAGGACGGCGCGCTGTTGACGAAAACGCCGAGCTTCACGACCCGCTCGACGCGATCGAGCGAGCCGAGCGCCGCCTTCATCTGCGCGAGGAGCATGATCCCGCAGCGCTTGGCCGCCTCGGTTCCGCGCTCGATATTCATGTCGTCGCCGAGGCGGCCGACGATCAAATTGCCGTCTTCGGAGAAACTGATCTGGCCGGAGATATGGAGGAGTCCGCCATGCTCCACTGCTGGCACGTAGGCCGCCACCGGGGCAGCGGGTTCGGGAAGGGTGATGCCGAGTTCGGCAAGGCGTTCATCGATGCTCATGGAGTCGCTCCTGACCAGTCCGGCAGCTTGAATCAAGCCTTGCGGCTGACAGTGAAGCCCGCGAAGCTCTGGCTCGTCGGCATCAGCTCGATGGCATTGATATTGAGGTGCGGCGGCAGGGTCGCAACCCACCAGATGGTTTCCGCGATGTCCTCGGCCGTCATCGGGTCCATGTTTGCGTAGAGGGCGTCGGACGCGGCCTTGTCGCCGCCGGTGCGGACGATCGTAAACTCGGTTTCGACCATTCCCGGCTCGATCGACGTCACCCGGACGCCGGTCCCGGCGAGATCGCAGCGAAGGTCGAGCGAGAACTGGCGGACGAACGCCTTGGTGCCCCCGTAGACCGCACCGCCCTTGTACGGGTAGGTCCCTGCGACCGAGGACAAGTTGATGATCGCGCCGGTGCGCTCGACCAGCTTGGGAAGGAGCGCGCGGGTAAGCGCGACCAGCCCGGTCATGTTGGTCTCCATGACCGCTTCCAGAAGGTCCCAATCGGTCTCCGGAAGCGGATCGGTCGGCGGCGCGAGCCCGGCATTGTTGAGGAGCAGGTCGATCTCGCCCCAGGGCGGCGACAGATTTGCCAGCGAATTGACCGCGCCCAGCTGACGCATGTCGATTTCGAGCGGGAGGAACGAGTCGCCGAGCTCGTCCGAGAGCGCCTTCAGCCGCTCCGCTCTCCGGCCGGTCCCGATCACCTTCCAGCCGCCGCTGGCGAACCGGCGCGCCGCCGCCTCGCCGATTCCGGCAGTCGCACCCGTAATCAGGATCGTCTTGCTCATCTGTCTTCCTCCAAGGCTCTTCGCGCCTCGACGAGCGCTTCGGGCCTGATGTCCAGTGCTTCGGCGACGGCCAGCAGATCCGGCTCATGCGCCTCAAGGAACCGCAGCAGCGCCGCGAGCAGTGCGGGCTCCGCCGCACGCGCGCGAAGCTCATCCGTCCCGATTCCGGTCAGGTCAAGGAACCGCTGCGCCCGCCGTTCGTCGGAAACGGCGGTCGCAAGCGCTAGAAGTGCGATTGCCTGCGCGTCGGTTGGCTGTGCATCAGCCATGGCTTAAGCTTGGGTCACTGTTTCGGGAGTTCGGTTTGGCAAGGATCCTGATCGTCGAGGACAATGCGCTGAACGTCAAATTGTTCTGCGACCTCCTCGCCGCGCATGGCCATGAGCCGCGGCCGGTCACCGATGGGCGGTTCGCGCTCGACCAGGCTCGGGAATTCGGTCCCGATCTCGTCATCACCGATATCCAGCTCCCGCATGTGACGGGGCTCGACCTCATTCGGCTGATCCGGGAGGATGAGAAGCTGAAGGCCGTCCCGATCATGGCGGTGACGGCTTATGCCGCTGCGGCCGACGAGGAACGAATCCGCGCTGCTGGAGCGCAGGCTTATGTTTCGAAGCCGATTTCGGTGGCGAAGTTCGTCGCCCAGGTGAACGAACTGCTTGGAATCGAGACCGCGGACCGGAAAGCACCGGCCCCGCAGGTTACTTGATCTTCGCTTCCTTGAACTCGACGTGCTTGCGCACCTTCGGGTCGTACTTGCGCATGACCATCTTCTCGGTCTGGGTGCGCGGGTTCTTCTTGGTCACGTAGAAGAAGCCGGTATCGGCGCTGCTGACGAGCTTGATCTTTACGGTTGCCGGCTTGGCCATCGGAAGAGTCCCAAAAGTGCAAAAGAAAAGAGCGACACTCTCTACGGTGCCGCTTCACGCGTGGCGCACATGGCTTTGGCCGCCTTTTTTGTCAAGCGAAACGCCCTCGTTGAGGATGCCTTAACCCTTTGGAGCGACTGTCGGTTCAACAGGAGAGGTTTAATGGCTGGGGACAAGCTCGGGCCAGTAAGGGACCAGATCGGCGAACGGCTCGCCGAGTTTACCAGCCGCGCGGCACGCCTCTCGCCTCTCGACATCCACGCCCGAATGGACGCGATCCGCCAGATCGCCGCCGCCAACGGCCTCGACGCGCTCGAAGCGCTGACCCACCGTTCCGCCCAGCTGGCGCTGCTTCCCGGCCACCGGATCGCCACCCAATCCTGCCTCGAGCATTTCGACGAAGCGATGGCGAGCGAGTCGCGCGCGCACAGCATCTCAATCCTCGCCGCATTGGCACTGCGCCTGCATTGATACGAAGTGTGTCGCCCCAGCGGAGGCTGGGGCCTCAGGAAAGTTAGCCCCAACGGCAGTGTAGCGCGTTCTCTCCCTGAGATCCCGGCCTGCGCCGGGATGACGTGATAATGAGAACCCATGCGCGCCTTCTCGCAGCTGCTCGACTCCATCGTCTACACGCGTTCGCGCAATACGAAGCTGAGGCTGATCGGCACTTACCTTAAGGAAACGCCGGATCCGGATCGGGGGATCGCGCTCGCCGCGCTTACCGGATCGCTCAGCATCCCGGCTGTAAAAGGCGCCGCGATCAGGGCGATCGCCGAGGAGAGGGTTGACCCGACGCTTCTCTACATGAGCCGCGACTATGTCGGCGACATGGCGGAGACGGTATCGCTGCTATGGCCGGTCCCGGAAGGAGAGCCAGAGCTCGACGACGGCACGCTGTCGATCGCCCACGCCGTCGATCGCCTTGCCGGCGCTGGCCGCGCGACCGCTCCCCAGGTGCTCGCGGAGATGCTCGACCACCTCGACTCTCCGGGGCGATTCGCGCTTCTGAAGCTGGCGACTGGGAACCTGAGGATCGGTGTCTCGGCCCGGCTGGCAAAGCAGGCGTTCGCCGACGCCTTCGGTCTCGACGTCGATGCCGTCGAGGAAGTCTGGCACGGCCTCTCGCCGCCCTATGCCGAGTTGTTCGACTGGGCTGAAGGGCGCGCGCCGCAGCCAACCGCGAAGGACGTGCCGGTGTTCCGCCCGTTCATGCTCGCCCATCCGCTCGAGGAGACCGTGGTCTCGCTCGAGGACTATGCGGCCGAATGGAAATGGGACGGCATCCGCGTCCAGCTTGTCCGGACTGCCGGGCAAACCCGCCTCTACAGCCGCACCGGAGACGACATTTCCGGGAGTTTCCCGGAGATCGCCTTGGCTTTTGAAAGCGAGGGCGTTCTCGACGGCGAGCTACTCGTGCGCGGCTCGGGTCAGGGGAGCGCCCACCTCCACGGCGGCGCCGCCGCCTCCTTCAACGCGCTCCAGCAGAGGCTCGGCCGGAAGACAGTCAGCGCGAAGACGCAGGCGCAATATCCCGCCTTCGTCCGACTCTACGACATATTGATCGACGGCGACGAGGACGTTCGCGGCCTGCCCTGGGTCGATCGCAGGGCGCGCCTCGAAAGCTTCGTTCCGAACCTCGTTCCCGAGCGCTTCGACCTGTCGCAGTTGATCGAGGCCGGCGATTTCGACGAGCTCGCCAATATCCGCGCCGGCGCCCGCGACGCCGCAATCGAGGGCGTGATGCTCAAGCGCCGCGACAGTCCCTACGTACCGGGCCGCCGAACCGGCCTCTGGTACAAATGGAAACGCGATCCACTGACCGCCGATTGCGTGCTGATGTACGCCCAGCGCGGGTCGGGAAAGCGGTCCAGTTTCTACTCCGACTACACCTTCGGCTGCTGGACCGAGGACGGCCAGCTCCTTCCCGTCGGCAAGGCCTATTTCGGATTCACCGACGAGGAGCTGAAGTGGCTCGACCGCTGGGTCCGCAACCACACGATCGAGCGGTTCGGCCCAGTGCGCGAGGTCGAAAAAAGCCTGGTCCTCGAAGTTGCCTTCGACTCGATCCATTCCAGCACCCGGCACAAGTCCGGCCTGGCGATGCGCTTCCCGCGCATCAGCCGCATTCGCACCGACAAACCGGCGGCCGAGGCCGACCGCGTAGAGGCGCTTCGCTCAATGATCAGCTGACCTGTTGCTACGGCGCATGAGATACAGCAGCATGCCCCCGGCGGGAGGGCGTGATGGACAATCCAAGGACCAAGATTGCAATCTTCCTGGCGCTGACATTCGTTCTTAGCGCCGCGACCTGGGTACCCATCATTCGCGCAGGCGATCTCGGGCTCGGCGGCGGGCTCTATGTCCTGGCAACAATGTGGTGCCCCGGAGTGGCAGCCATACTGACCCGGCTGATCACGCAACGGAATCTTCGCGGGATGGGCTGGATTCCGCGCACCCCGGGAATCCTCGGCTTCGCCTATATCCTTCCGGTCCTGTACGCCGCGCCCGTCTATCTGATCGCGTGGGGCTCTGGCCTGGGCGGGTTCGTCGCTGGAAAATGGGTGGTCGAGCCGGGCCTGACGCCAATTACCGGCCTGCTTCTGCTTGCCAGCCTGGGCGCCTTGACCGGGCTCGTCTCCGCGACCGGCGAGGAAATCGGCTGGCGCGGCCTGCTCGTGCCCGAGCTTGCGAAGGTCACGAGCTTGCGCAACACCGCGATCATTTCCGGCGTGATCTGGGCCTTGTGGCACATGCCGCTGATGATTGGTGCCAACTATCACGGCGAGGGAACGCCGATCGCCTATAGCCTCCTCTGCTTCGCCGCGATGGTTGTAGCGCTCTCCTTCGTCATGGCGTGGATCACTCTGAAGTCGCGGAGCTTCTGGCCAGCTGCTCTTCTTCACGCCTCTCACAATCTCTTCGTCCAGGCCGTCTTCGATGGCGCGACGATCGAGAACGAGTCGACCAACTGGTGGACCGGCGAGTTCGGGGCGGGTCTGGCCATCGCCATTTCCGTCGCCGCGTTCGTTCTCCTCCGTTCGTCGAAAAGAATCGACCGCCGGAACATCGGTGCACCGGCCGCGGCTTGAAAGCTGTTGCACGACCGTTACCGTCGCGCGCCGGAAGGGGGATTTGGGGGATGCTGAAGAGATTCGTCGCCATTGCGGCGCTGCTGGTGAGCACTGCGGCCTCGGCCGAGACTTACGCCGTGCAGGCCGGCCGCCTGATCGTCGATGCGGCACAGCCGGCGCGCGGCGCCTCCACCGTCATCGTCGAAAACGGCAAGGTCGCCCGGATCGAGAGCGGATTCGTCGCACCTGAAGGCGCCATCGTCGTCGACCAGCGCGCCAACACGGTGATGCCGGGGATGACGGACGTTCACGTTCACCTCACCGGCACCAGCGGCGTGCCCTGGTACAGCGGTTTCACCCAGAAATATTCGAACCCCTACGCGGCCACGGTCGGTCTCACCCACGCGCTGGAAATGGCGCAGGGCGGGTTCACGACCGTGCGCGACCTTGGCGGCGATACGAGCGCGGTCATCGCCGTGCGCGACGCGGTGGGCGAAGGGCGCTTCCCTGGTCCCCGGATCAAGGTCGCGGGAGAGCCGCTGTCGATTATCGGCGGCCATGCCGACGAAGCGACCGGCCTTCCGCCGGAGCTCGCCGGAGCGGTCAACGAAGCCCACCTCAATCCGTCCGTCTGCACCGGCGCCGAAGAGTGCCAGAAGGTCGTCCGGCAGCTCGCCGCCGATGGAGTCGACTGGATCAAGATCATGGCGACGGGCGGAGTCCTCGACCCCGGGACCCGCGGTCTCGAGCAACATTTCACAGACGAGGAGATGAAGGCGATCTGCGACATGGCGCACTTCATGGGCCTCAAGGTCGCCGCGCACGCGCATGGCGCACGCGGGATCGACGCAGCAGTCCGCGCCGGAGTCGATTCGATCGAGCACGGAACCTTCGTCGACGAGACCGGGATCAAGGACATGAAGGCGCGCGGCACTTATTATGTCGCGACCCTGATGGCCTTCAGCGGAGTGGCCGAGGCGCTCGGCAAGGGCATCATGACCCCCGCGAGCGAAGCCAAGACGCGCCAGACCCTCGGCGTCTGGGGCAAGGGCCTCAACATGGCCTATCGCGCGGGAGTCAATATCGCGCTCGGAACCGACAGCGCGGTCGCCCCGCATACCATGGCCAACCATGAAGTGGAGCTGATGGTGACGAAAGGCGGGATGAGCCCGCGCGACGCGCTGATCGCCGCGACCAAGGGTGGCCCGGCGCTGATGGGCCTGTCCTCGGTCACCGGGACTCTCGACCCGGGCAAGTCGGCGGATCTGATCGCCGTCGAGGGCGATCCGCTCACGGATCCCAAGGCCGTCCAGCACGTCGATTACGTCATGGTCGAAGGCAATCCCATTCCGATGAAAGGCCACCAATGACCCGCAAATCCTCGCTGATTCGCACGTCCTTCCTGGCGATCGCGCTTGCGCTGAGCAGCGTCGCCGTCGCGCAGGACACGCCCGCCGGCGACGCTCCTTCGAAGGACGCCAAGGCCGAGGCCGCGAAGCCCAATCCCGACCAGGTTAGGGCAAGTGTCGAGGAAGACGCGCAGCCGGTAAAGCGGTCGATCGCCCTTCACGGCCGCACCCTCGCCTACACGGTCACGCCAGGACATCTGACGATTCGCAACGACAAGGGCGAACCGACGGCGAGCATATTCTACACCGCCTACACGATGCCCGCTTCGCGCGGCCAGCGGCGGCCGGTCACGTTCCTGTTCAACGGCGGCCCCGGCTCTTCGACCATGTGGCTTCACATGGGCTCGTTCGGGCCGATCAAGGTCGACGCCTCGTCGCCCGAGACGATTCCCGGACCGCCGTTCCGCTACGGACCCAACCCCGACACGCTTCTCGACATCACAGACCTGGTGTTCATCGACGCGCCGACAACGGGCCTGTCGCGCGTTCTCGGGAAAGCGGAACCCAAGGATTTCTTCGGCGTCGACAAGGACCTCGACGCTTTCACCCGGACGATCCAGCGCTACCTGAGCAAGTACCAGCGCTGGAACGATCCCAAGTTCATCATCGGCGAAAGCTACGGAACCACCCGCGCCGCCGGCCTCTCGAACTCGCTTCTCGATGCCGGGGTACAGCTGAACGGGATCGCCTTCGTCTCGACCGTGTTCAACTTCGCCGACTTCCAGGGCGACCAGGCGATGATCAACTTCCTTCCCACCTATGCGGCCGACGCCTGGTACCATGACGCGATCCCCAACAAGCCGCCGCTCGAGCAGTTCGTCCAGCAGGCGCGCGATTTCGCAAGCGGCCCGTATGCCCTCGCCCTTCAGAAGGGGAACGCAATCGACGACACCGAAGCGCAGTCGATCGCCCAGCAGATGTCGCAACTGACGGGGCTTTCCGCCGACTACATCATGCGCTCGCACCTGCGCGTCGATCCCGACCACTTCCGGCGCGAGCTTCTCCGCGGCCGGCACCAGATCATCGGCCGAATCGATTCGCGTTATGTCGGGACCGAGGCGAACAATGTCGGTGAAGGCACCGATTACGATCCGCAGGGAAGCGCGATCACCGGCGCTTTCGTCGGCGCTCTGAACGATTATCTGTTCCGCGACCTCGGCTACAAGACTCAGCTGATCTACCGGCCGAACAATTACGCCGGCATCTACGGCGGCGAGACCAGCTGGGACTTCACCCACCGGGCACCCGGCGACCGTCAGCAAATCGCCGACACCAGCGTCGATCTCGCCAGCGCCATTCGGCAGAATCCCCGGATGAAGATCCTGTCGGTGAACGGCTATTACGACCTGGCGACTCCGTTCCACGGGGCGGAATATGAGTTCCAGCACATGGCGCTGGAGCCGAGCCTTCAGGCGAACATCCGCTACACTTACTATCCTGCGGGTCACATGATGTACACGGACCCGGAATCCGCGCGGATGCTGAAGGCCGATTTCGTCCAGTTCTACGACAGCGCGCTGTAAGCGCACGCCGAAAAACGGAAACGCCCGCCCGGAGGTTATCCGGACGGGCGCTTCTTACCTATCGGTGCGGTGGGTGGGATCAACCGATAGGCTGGAGATTGACGGCGGCGTGCTTGCCGCGCCGGTCGACCTCGAGCTCGAACGCAAGCCGGTCGCCCTCGTTGAGGGTCGGAAGGCCCGCGCGCTCTACGGCCGAAATGTGAACGAATGCATCGGGCTGGCCGTCATCTCGCTGGATGAACCCAAAGCCCTTCATCGAATTGAAGAACTTGACCGTCCCTTGCGCCTTTTCGCCCGTCAGCTGCCGCTGCGGGCTGCGCTCGGCGCGCTCGACCGCCATCGGCTCACCGTCGATCCTCAGGTTCGTCGCCGAAACCTTGCCGCCGCGATCGACGAGCGTGAACTCCAGCGGCTGCCCGTCGGCAAGGTCGGTAAGCCCTGCCTGCTCGACGGCGGAAATGTGGACGAACACGTCGTCGCCGCCATCGTCGCGGACGATGAAGCCGAATCCTTTTTGCGGATTGAAGAACTTCACGACGCCCTTGCCTTCGCCGACGACCTGCGGGGGCATTCCGCCGCCGCGGAAGCCACCGCCTCCGCCGCCGCCGAATCCGCCACGATCGCCACCGTAGCCTCCGCCACGGTCGCCGCCGAATCCGCCGCCGTACGGCCGCTGGCCGAATCCGCCCCGATCCTCGAATCCGCCCCGGTCACTGTGACTGTCTTCTCCGAAGAACCCGTCGCGCTTGTCCCTGCCGCGACCGCCCCGATCGCCTTTACGCCCTCTGTCGAAACCCATACCGGTTAATTATCCTTGTGCCCCAATACCCTGTAACCAACGCGCTGGGCATCAACCGCGCAACCGGTTCTCTGGTGCGTTTTTTCCACACACCGCTGACAGCCTTACATGAAAAAAGCGGCGCGCTCTAGTGATTCCCGCATGGGGTGGCTGCTAAGGGCTTTCGCGCGGCGCGGATTTCTGTTTCGACGGCTATTGCGCAGGACGAGGTAAACGAATGAGCATCTATTTTCACGAGGAAGACCTGGCCGAAAACGTCCGTTTCGCGGATGGGCCGATCGCAGTCGACACGGAAGCCATGGGACTCATTCCCGGCCGCGATCGCCTGTGCGTCGTGCAGCTTTCCGACGGCAAGGGCGACGAACATCTCGTCCGATTCGCGTTGGGCAGCGACTATTCGGCCCCCCGGCTGAAAGCGCTGCTTTCCGACCCCGACCGGCTCAAGCTCTATCATTTCGCGCGATTCGATATTGCGATCATGAGCAAATATCTCGGGATCATTGCCGCTCCGCTCTATTGCACCAGGACGGCGTCGAGGCTGGTCCGGACCTACACCGACCGTCACGGCCTCAAAGACCTCGTGAAGGAGATGCTGGGCCACGAAATCTCCAAGCAGCAGCAGACCAGCGACTGGGGGGCGCCCGAGCTCAGCGACGCCCAGCGCGAATATGCAGCGAGCGACGTCCGCTACCTCCACGCGCTCAAGGAAAAGCTCGACGAGCGGCTGGAGCGGGAGAATCGCGTGGCGCTCGCGAAGGGCTGCTTCGAGTTCATCCCCTACCGCTCTCTCCTCGATGTCGCCGGCTGGGCCGACCAGGACATTCTTGCCCATGACGGCTGAGCCGGGCGCGAGCCATGTCTGAAGCCGCCGCACGCGAGCGTGAAGTCCGGCAGCATTGGGCGCAGCCCGGCAGCCAGCACGACCGGATCATCCGATTCGCGAAAATCGGGCTTCCCGCGGGGGTTGGCGTGCTCATCGCCTTCCTCGCGCTCGCCCCGCTCGACAAGAGAAGCGACGTCAGCTTCATCCTCGACAAGAACAAGGTGGAGAACGCGCCCGAGCGGATGCGAGTCGACGTCGCCCGCTACACGGGAGAGGATAGCGAGGGCCGTCCGTTCCTGATCGTCGCACAGTCCGCGATCCAGAGGAGTTCGGAGCTGCCGATCGTCGACATTCGCGGAATGATGGCGCGGCTGGGACTGGCGGAGGGTCCTGTCACGATCATCGCCAATCTCGCGCATTACAATATCGACGACCAGATCGTGAACGTGGCGGGTCCGATCCGGGTGACCGGCCCCGAAGGATATCGGCTCAACACAAGCAACGTGACCGTCGACCTGAAGCAGCGGCAGGTCACGGGGAGCGGCGGAGTCCAGGGCAGCATGAAGCTCGGCCAGTTCAGCGCGGGGCAGCTCCGGGCCGATCTCGGCACTCGAACCGTCGTGCTCGACAAGGGCGCTCACTTGAATATCGTGCAGGGGGCAGTCAGATGAGGCTTATGCGCCGCCGGATCGCCGTCCTGTTCACAGCCGCCTTGGCGGGCGTCGCCGCGCTCGCCCAGGCGCAGGCGCAGTCCCAGCAGCCTGCTTCGGCGCTGAAGGGCCACAACAGCAACGCGCCGGTCGACGTCACCGCGGACCGGATCGAGGTCCAGGACCGCTCCGACCGCGCCATTTTCGCCGGCAATGTCCACGTCACCCAGGCCGAGCTCACGCTCGACACCCAGCGCCTGACGGTCGCTTATTCGAGCGCCGGCTCGATCCAGATCCAGCGGCTCGACGCCAGCGGCGGAGTCGTCGTGACCAGCCCGTCGGAACGGGCGACCGGCGACTTCGGCGTGTACGACCTCGATCGGAAGCTGATTACCCTGGTCGGCAACGTCCGCCTCAATCGCGGCGATTCGCAGATCATCGGCTCGCGGCTGGTGATCGACCTCAATTCCGGGCGTGCCGTGATCGACGGCGGGCCGGCTGGAGTCGCGCAGAGCGGCGGCCGCGTTAAGGGGCACTTCACGGTCCCGAAGCGCGGCGACTGAGCCCGATGAACGAGGCAGCGGTCCTGGTCAGGCCCGGCGAGCAAGGCTCGACGGCGGGCGTGGGCCTCGAGGTGCGCTCGATCGCCAAGTCCTACGACCGGCGAGCGGTGCTCCATGACGTCTCGCTATCTGTCCATCGCGGCGAAGTCGTCGGACTGCTCGGCCCAAACGGGGCGGGCAAGACTACCTGCTTTTATTCGGTGATGGGCCTGGTGAAGCCGGATTCGGGCCGGATCTTCCTCGAAGGCGAGGACATCACCAGCCTTCCGATGTACCGGCGGGCGATCCTCGGCCTCGGCTATCTGCCGCAGGAAACCTCCATTTTTCGCGGCCTCTCGGTCGAGCAAAATATCCTCGCGGTCCTGGAGGTCAGCGAGCCCGACGCGCAGGTGCGATCCGATCGGCTTGAGCGGCTGCTCGGCGAGTTCGGCCTCACCGACCTTCGCGACAGCCCGGCGATGGCGCTGTCGGGCGGCGAACGGCGGCGCTGCGAAATCGCCCGGGCGCTCGCGGCCGACCCGAGGATCATGCTTCTCGACGAGCCCTTCGCTGGAATCGACCCGATCTCGATCGCCGATATCCGCGAGCTTGTCCGCGAGCTGAAGCAGCGCGACATCGGGGTTCTCATCACCGACCACAATGTTCGCGAGACGCTCGATATCGTCGATCGGGCCTGCATCATTTACGATGGCCAGGTGCTGTTCCAGGGCACGCCCGAGGCACTGGTTGCAGACAGCGAAGTCCGCCGCTTGTACCTTGGCGAGAGCTTCGCCCTGTAGAGAGACTCGTCGTGGGCCTCGGTCCGAGCATCCAACTCCGCCAATCGCAGCAGCTGGTGATGACACCCCAGCTGACGCAGGCGATCAAGCTGCTGACCTTGAGCAATCTGGAGCTGGAATCGGTCATCGCCGAGGAGATGTCGAAGAACCCGCTCCTGGAGATGGGCTCTTCCGACGAAGCGGACTCGGCAGCGGGCGATTCTCCGGTGGAGCAGGCGACGCCCGCACTGACCGACGACGTCGTCACGGAAGGCGGCAGCGAGGACGACCGGCCGCTCGATTATGATTTCGAGAGCCAGGCGCTAGAAACCGACAGCTTCACCGACGTTCCGGCCAGCGGCGGCGAGAGCGAGGGCTTTGACTTCGACCGGCTCGAGGCGGCGCCGGCCTCACTTGCCGAGCATCTCCTCGCTCAGCTTCACGGCGCATCGGGGCCGCAAGCGGTACTTGCCGAAATCATCGTCCAGCAGCTCGACCCCAATGGCTATCTCACCGCGTCTTTGGCCGACATCGCCGAAGATTCCGGTGCCAGCATTCCCGAGATCGAGGAAGCGCTGAAGCTGGTCCAGGGGCTCGATCCGGCGGGTGTTGGAGCGCGCGGCCTTTCCGAGTGCCTCGCCCTGCAAGCGAAGGCCGCCGACCGTTACGATCCGGCGATGGCGCGGTTGATCGACAATCTCGACCTACTCGCCAAGGGCCGGATGAACGATCTCCGGCGGATCTGCGGAGTCGATGACGAGGATCTCGCCGACATGGTGCAAGAGCTCCGCGCCTATGATCCGAAGCCGGGCAGCAGCTTCTCGTCGGATCGGACGGAGCAGGCCGCGCCCGACGTGCTCGTCCGCGAAACGCGCGGCGGATATTCGGTCGAGCTCAACGGAGCGGCGCTCCCCAGGCTCCTGGTCAATCGCCGATACTACCAGGAGCTCAAAAGCGGGCCGCAGGACAAGAATTCGAAGGCCTGGCTCAGCGAATGCCTGGCAAGCGCGAACTGGCTTGTCCGTGCGCTCGACCAGCGGGCGCGGACGATCGTCAAGGTGGTGTCCGAGATCGTGAGGACCCAAAAGGGCTTCTTCGAGCGAGGCCCGGAAGCGCTGAAGCCGCTCACCCTGCGCCAGGTTGCCGACGCGATCGAAATGCACGAATCCACCGTCAGCCGGGTCACCACCAACAAATATCTGCTCTGCGACAGGGGCCTGTTCGAGCTCAAATATTTCTTCGGCTCCGGAGTGGCGTCATCGGAAGGCGACGGCGAAGGCGCGGCGGCGGAGGCGGTCAAGGCCGCAATTCGCGACATCATCGACAACGAGGCGGAGGTGCTCAGCGACGACGCCATCGCCGCCCTCCTCAAGCAGCGCGGCTTCGAATGCGCCCGGCGGACTGTCGTGAAATACCGGGAATCGATGGGCATCGGCTCGTCGGTCCAGCGCCGCCGCCAGCGAAAAATCGCGGGGCTCGGCTAGAGCTGCACCCGCGCCCAGATCGGCAGGTGGTCCGACGCTCGACGCGCAGCCGTGCTCATGTGAACTCCAGCCGCGTCGATCTTCATATGCTGGACGATGATCCTGTCGAGGGTCGCGACCGGGTGGCGGGAATGGAAGCTGGGCCCGGTCGGAGCGATCCGGAATTGCGGCGGCAGGTCCTTGAGGCATCCGCCCGTGGATCGCCATTCGTTTGTGTCGCCCATCATGATCGTCGGCATGTCCTGCGGACGGGCGGCAATCGCCTGGAGGATCGCACGCATCTGCCGGCGCCGCCACAGGCCGGACAGGTCGAGGTGCATCCCGATCACCCGGAGCATCCGTTCGCCGGGGAGCAGCAATTCGGCCATCACTGCCCCCCGCGGCTCCAGCGTCGGAAGCTGGATCGCCGAATGATCGAGGATCTCGACATCGTGCTTCACCAGCAAGGCGTTGCCGTGCCAGCCAATGTTGCGGGTGTCGACATTGAGAAGCCGCTCGGCATGACGGCGGGCTTTCTCCAGCGGACGCTTGTGCCGGACACCGAACAGCACCGGCTTGTAGAGGCCGTCGGCGGCGATCAGCTCGTGCGGAACGGCCGAGGCGCGGCCGCCGAATCGCCGGTCCGCCTCCTGCAAAGCGACGACGTCGGCGCCGATCTCGTTGAGAACTTCGAGCACACGCCGCGGATCGCGGCGCCGGTCGGTCCCGATCGCCTTTCGCATGTTATAGCTGGCGACAGTGATTGAGCTGCCGGTCACGGTTGCGCCAACACCAGGCCCGCGAGGCAGTTCCTCAGACGTCGAGATTGGCAACGCTGAGGGCGTTTTCCTGGATGAACTCCCGGCGGGGCTCGACGACATCGCCCATCAGCCGGGTGAAGATCTCGTCGGCGACGTCGGCCTGGCTGATTTCGACGCGCAGGAGCGAGCGGTTGGCCGGGTCGAGCGTCGTTTCCCAAAGCTGTTCGGCATTCATTTCGCCCAGCCCCTTGTACCGCTGGATCGACAGGCCCTTGCGGCCGGCGGCGAGGACCGCGTCGAGCAGCTCTGACGGACGGGTCACGGTGACGCCCTTCTTCTCAACCTCAGCCTCGGATGGCTGCTCGTCGGCATCCACGCCTTCGATCGGCTCGGGCTTCTGTTCCTCGGTGACCGCGCCCTTCTTGATCGTTCGAAGCAGCGACGGCTTCGCGTAGACATCCGCCTGCTCGGCGACGAGCGAGCTGATCTTCCGGGCTTCGGCGGAAGCGAGGAATGTCTTCTCGATCAGATAAGCGTCGGTGACTCCGCGCCACAGATGCCGAAGGGTATAGCCGCCTTCCTCCGTGGCCTCGCCGGACCAGGTCGCTTCCTCGTCGATCGAGCCGAGCCATTGTGCGACCTTGGCGATCGCCTGTTCGCGGCCGTGAGTATTGAGATTGGGCTTCAGCGCGCCGTTGATGGCAAGCGCCTCGAGCAGGGCGGAATCATATTTGCGCGGCGCATAGTGCATCAGGGTCCGCACCCGCCGGGCGTGGTCGATCAGCGACTTCAGGTCAGCCGCCGAACGCGGTCCTTCGGTGGTTTCGAGAACCAGCCCGTCGACCCCGGCCTGGACGAGATAATCGTCGAGGGCGGCGTCGTCCTTGAGATAGACTTCGGAGCGCCCGCGAGCGACTTTGTAGAGCGGCGGTTGGGCAATGAAGAGATGCCCTGCCTCGATCAGCTCGGGCATCTGCCGGTAGAAGAAGGTCAGCAGAAGAGTCCGGATGTGGGCCCCGTCGACATCGGCGTCGGTCATGATGACGATCTTGTGATAGCGAAGCTTCTCGAGGTTGAATTCCTCGCGCCCGATGCCGGTGCCGAGCGCCTGGATGATGGTCCCGATTTCGCGGCTCGAAAGCATCCGGTCGAAACGCGCCCGCTCGACGTTGAGGATCTTGCCCCGAAGCGGAAGGATCGCCTGGAACTTGCTGTCGCGGCCCTGCTTGGCGGAGCCGCCGGCGCTGTCGCCCTCGACCAGGAACATCTCCGACTTGGCGGGGTCGCGCTCGGAGCAATCGTGAAGTTTTCCGGGAAGCGAGGCGATGCCCATCACCGACTTGCGGCTCGCCTCGCGCGCCTTGCGGGCGGCCTCGCGAGCGGCGGCGGCATCGACGATCTTCTGGACGATGGCCTTCGCGTGCGCCGGATTTTCCTCCAGCCATTCGGCGAGCTTGTCGGCCATCAGGCTTTCGAGCGGCTGGCGCACTTCGGAGGACACCAGCTTGTCCTTGGTCTGGCTGCTGAACTTCGGGTCGGGAAGCTTGACCGAAACGATCGCCGTCAGCCCTTCGCGCATGTCTTCGCCGGCGAGGGAAATCTTCTCGCGCTTCAATGCCCCGGACTTTTCCGCATAATTGTTGAGAGTCCGGGTCAGGGCGCCTCGAAACGCGGCAAGGTGGGTGCCGCCGTCGCGCTGCGGGATGTTGTTGGTGAAGCAGAGGACGTTTTCGTAATAGGAATCATTCCATTCGAGAGCGACTTCGATTCCGATATCGTCGCGCTGGCCGGTCACGGAAATCGGTTCGGGGATGAGGGCGGTCTTGGCGCGATCGAGATATTTCACGAAAGCCGCGATCCCGCCCTCGTAATACATCTCCACGGTCTTGGGCTCGTCGTGGCGGTCGTCGACGAGGACCAGACGGACCCCCGAGTTGAGGAAGGCGAGCTCACGAAACCGGTGCTCGAGCCGGTCGAAGTCGAAATCGGTAACCTTGAATGTCTCGGGGCTGGGCAGGAACGTGACCCGGGTGCCGCGTTTGTCGGTCTTTCCGACGGCCTTCAGCGGCGCCTCCGCCTCGCCGTGGCGGAACCGCATGAAATGTTCCTCGCCATTGCGCCAGACGGTCAGCTCCAGCCATTCGGAAAGCGCGTTGACGACGCTGACTCCGACGCCGTGGAGACCGCCCGAGACCTTGTAGGCATTCTCGTCCGAAGTGTTGTCGAATTTCCCGCCCGCATGGAGCTGGGTCATGATGACCTCGGCGGCGGAGACGCCTTCTTCCTTGTGGATTCCGACGGGAATCCCACGGCCGTTGTCCTCGACCGAAACCGATCCATCGGGATTGAGCGTGATCAGGATGCGGTCGCAGTGACCGGCGAGCGCTTCGTCGATCGCATTGTCGCTGACCTCGAACACCATGTGGTGGAGGCCAGAGCCGTCGTCGGTGTCGCCGATATACATTCCGGGCCGTTTCCGGACCGCGTCGAGGCCCTTCAGCACCTTGATGGATTCGGCGCCGTAGTCGTTCTTGTTCGCGTCTGTTGCCATGGGTCAGATATAGGGATTTCAGCTCAAAAGTCACGCGCGC
>JBDZVP010000002.1:39002-44177 GCA_040255765.1 Sphingomonadales bacterium
GACTGTTTCGGGGCGGGCTTCAGCGCCTTGATCGCCGAGACGAGGCTGGCGAAATCCTGCGGTAGCGGCTCCGAAGCGAGCTTGTGCTTCGTCAGCCGCTCGATGTCGCGCAAATTGCCGCGCTCGTCGGGCGAGCAGAAGGCGATCGCGATCCCGTCGGCTCCGGCGCGGGCGGTGCGGCCGATCCGGTGGACATATTGCTCCGGGACGTCGGGAAGGTCGTAGTTGAAAACGTGGCTGACGCCCGGGATGTCGATCCCGCGCGCCGCGATGTCGGTGGCGATCAGGACCTTTATGCCGCCCAATTTGAACTCCGAAATCGCCCGCTCGCGCTGCGCCTGGCTCTTGTTGCCGTGGATCGCACTGGCGGGAATCCCGGCCGCCTCCAGCATGCGGACGATCTTGTCGGCGCCATGCTTGGTGCGGCTGAAGACCAAAGCGCGCTCGACCGGCTCCGAACCCAGCCTGTCAATGAGAAGGGCGGTCTTCTCCCCCTGGTTGACGAAGGTGAGGCGCTGCTCGATCCGGTCCACCGTCGAGGCGACGGGTGTCACAGAGACCTCCGCCGGGTTGGTCAGATACTGATCGGCAAGGCTCTTGATCGCCTTCGGCATGGTTGCCGAGAAGAACAGGGTCTGGCGCTTGCTCGGTACCAAAGCGACGATCCGCTTCAACGCGTGGATGAAACCTAGGTCGAGCATCTGGTCCGCTTCGTCGAGGACGAGGATTTCGAGTTCGCGAAGGGTCAGCTCGCGCTGGTCGATCAGGTCGAGCAGGCGGCCCGGCGTGGCGACGAGGACGTCGAGACCGCGCGCGACCGTGCGGACGCTTTTGCCGTTGGGAACGCCGCCGAAAATGACGCCCACGGAGAGCTGCATGAAGCGGCCGTAGGCTTTGGCGCTGTCGGCGATCTGCGAAGCGAGCTCACGCGTCGGCGCAAGCACCAGCATCCGGACATGGCCGGGCTTGAGAAACTGCGGCCGGTTCGCCGCAAGCCGCTGGAGCGTGGGAAGCATGAAGGCGGCCGTCTTGCCCGTACCGGTCTGGGCGATGCCCAGCAGGTCGCGGCCGGTGAGAACGGTCGGAATGGCCTTGCTCTGGATCGGCGTCGCCTGCGTGTAATCCTTGGCGGCGAGCGCATCGAGAAGGGGCTTCGAGAGCCCGAGATTCATGAATGACATTGTTGGTGATTCCAAATGTGCGGGCGGCGCGCCGGAAGACGCACCGCGAGCGGGTCGAAAAAGCGCCCCGCGTGAAAAGGAGAGCAGGAAAATCGAGGCGCGGGCCGCACCGGATCGGATCCGGGGCGATCACGCCGCTTGGAAAAAGCGCCTCGTGCTGCGGTGCGATATAGAGGCGGATGCTGGAAAGTCCACCTATTCGGAGGCAACCGCTCCGGGACTGACGTGGAAACGCGCCGCGGCGCCGATCCCGTCGAACAGTGCCGCTTCCGTTGCGGTCATCCACACCTGCCCGCGCCCTTCCAGCCGGGCGAACAACGCCGCGCGGCGCTTCGGATCGAGGTGCGCGGCGACTTCGTCGAGGAGCAGGATCGGCGGCGACCCGCGCCGGTCGGCGACCAGGTCTGCGTGGGCGAGGACGAGACCCAGCAACAGCGCCTTCTGCTCGCCCGTGGAGGATTGCGCGGCGGGCATGGCCTTGGCGTGGTGGATGACGTTGAGATCCTGCCGGTGGGGACCAACGAGGGTTCGCCCCGCTCCTTCATCTCGCGAGCGGCTTGACCTCAGTTCCGAAGCCAGATCGCCGCCGTTCCATCCTTCGAGCAAAAGCTCGGCGCGGGCGAACTGGTCATCCGGAGCGGCCGAGGTGCGCTCGTCGAGCGCCGCGACTGTGCGAGCCCGCGCTTCGGCGATCTCCGCGCCATGCTCGGCCATCTGCGTTTCCAGCGCGTCGAGCCAGGCGGGATCGGCGCTCTCCGGGTTCGCGAGCAGCTTGTTGCGCGACCGCATCGCCGCTTCGTAGCGCGAGGCATGGCGAGCGTGGCCTGGCTCCAGCGCGAGAACCAGACGATCGAGGAACCGGCGCCGGTCGCCCGCGGGTCCGGTGAACAGCCTGTCCATCGCCGGCGTGAGCCACAGGACGGACAGCCATTCGCAGAGCGAATTAGCCGCCGCGGCAGCGCCATTGATCCGGACCTGGCGCCGTTCGGGCGCGGAGGGCACCGTGCCGGTGCCGATGGCGATGCTCCCCCTCCCGCTCGCGGGAGGGGGTTGGGGGGCGGGGATGTCCGAAACCGGCAGGCCCGCCCCTTCGCTGCTTCGCAGCTCTTCCTCTCCCGTAGGCGGGAGGGGAGAAAGCGCCACCGCCACGGCAAATCCGCCGTCCCCGCCCTTGCGCGGCATTTCGGAAAGCGCCGCCCCACGAATTCCGCGCCCCGGGGACAGGAGCGACACGGCCTCGAGCAGGTTGGTCTTGCCCGCGCCATTCTCGCCGTAAAGCAGGACAAAGCCCGGCTCAGGCTCGATCAGCGCGTCGGCGTAGGACCGGAAATCGGTAAGGGCGAGGCGCGAGACTGCGGACATTCGCGCCGGACTAGCACTTGGCTGGCGCGGTTAAACCCTCATGGGCATGAGAACATACAAGGCGTTCGACTTGTCATTCTCGCGAAGGAGCGTGGGCGCGGCGGCGTCGGCGAGATGGACTTCCACGGTGTCGCCCTCGATCTCACTGAGGATGTCGAGCAGGTAACGGGCATTGAAGCCGATCTCGATCGTGTCGGAGCCGTAATCGGCGGGAAGCTCCTCGGTCGCGGTGCCGCTTTCGGGCGAGGTCACGGACAAGGTCACCTTGTCGCGGTCGACGCTCATCTTCACCGCGCGCGTCTTCTCGCTGGCGATCGTCGAAACGCGGTCGACGCCGGCGGAGAAAGTCTTCGGATCAAGCTTCAGAAGCTTGTCGTTCGCGGTCGGGATCACCCGGTTGTAGTCGGGGAAGGTTCCGTCGATCAGCTTGCTGGTCAGGACCGCGCTGCCGAGGCCGAAACGAATTTTCGTCGCCGATAAAGAGACTTCGACCGTGCCTTCGACTTCTTCGAGCAGCTTGCGGAGCTCGGCAACGCATTTGCGCGGAATGATCACGTCCGGCATTCCCTCGGCGCCATCGGGCTTGGGAAGCACGATCCGGGCAAGCCGGTGGCCGTCGGTCGCCGCGGCTTTCAGCTGGTCGTCGGAGATGTGGAGGAAGATTCCCATCAGGTAATAGCGGGTCTCTTCGCTGGAGATGGCGAAACGGGTCTTGTCGATGATCTGGCGAAGAGTGGCAGCCGGAAGCTCGAACTTCGTCGGAAGCTCGCCTTCCGAGATCACCGGGAAATCGTCGCGCGGGAGGGTCGACAGATTGAACCGGGCTCGTCCCGCGCTGAGGTGCATCTTTCCTTCCGCGACGTTCAACTCGACCTGGCTTCCCTCCGGAAGCTTGCGGACGATGTCGAACAATGTGTGGGCCGGAACAGTCGTCGCTCCGGGCTGGTCGACGCTGGCGGGCACGCTCTCGTCGACCTGAAGGTCGAGGTCGGTCGCCATCAGCCGGATCGAATTGTCGTCGCGGGCCTCGATCAGGACGTTCGACAGGATCGGGATCGTATTGCGCCGCTCCACGACCGATTGGACGTGGCTGAGGCTCTTCAAGAGTGTCGCCCGCTCAATCGTCGCTTTCATCGCGCGCCCTGCCCCCGTCCAATGCTTCCTAGGTTCGGGTGCCGTTATAGCGAGCCTTCGCCGCCGTTCCAGAGTCTAGCGATGCGAAAAAGCGTCTACTTGCCCGGCTGCTGCTGCTGTTCGGACCCCGGACCGGCCTTCGGCGGCATGAGCACTGCATCGATGTCGTGGATCACGCCGTTGGACGCCTTTATGTCCGCCTTGGCGACGGTCGCCTTGCTTCCGTCTCCACCGGTGAGAACGATATTTCCGCCGTCCTTCGTCGCTGTCAGCGTTTCTCCGCCCATCGTCGCGAGGACGGCCTTGCCCTGGCCGTTCTCTATCGCCTTCGAAATATCGTCCGAAAGGATGACGCCCGGCAGGATATGATAGGTGAGGATCCGCGTGATCTGGGCGCGGTTCTTGGGATCGGCCGCGTTTTTCAGCTCCGCGCTTTCCGACTTGTCGAAAGCCTCGTCGCTTGGGACCAGCACCGTGTAGGGGCCTGGGCCGGCGAGCGTTGCATCAAGGCCCACAGACTTGGCCGCTGCAAAGAACTTGCCATTGTGATCGATGGAATCGGCAATCGTCTTGTCGCCCGCCGCGTCCTTCGCCTGCGAGCTTTGCTGGGGGGCCGCGCCGTTGTCGGAACCGGCCTTGCCGCAGCCGGCGACGGCGAGAGCGGCGGCGCAAACGCACAGGGGCAGCGTCTTGAGCATGCGTTCATCTCCTGACGAGAAAACAATACGGCCCCGCAACGCTTGCGGGGCCGTTTGCGATCCATAGTGGATCAGGTGAGCGCCGAGACGACCAACGCAGTGACCAGCTGAGTCGCCGGATCGACCCGGTAGATGTTGCCGTTCGAATAGCGATACCAATCGTTCGGCGTGTCATAATAAGTCGAGCGATAGGCGTACGGCACGTTGTAGGCGCTGTAGCCGATCGGCATCGGCTGCCCGATCGCGAGCGAGTTCGGGCTTAGCAAGGCCGCCACCGCCGTGATCAGGCTTGTACTCGGATCGACCTGGTAGATCGCCCCGGGCGCATAACGATAATAGCTATCGCTCGTGTCGTAATAATAGGGCCTGTACTGGTACGGCACGTTGTACGCCGAATAGGTCAGCGGCATCATCTGCCCGTAGCCGTAACCGTAGCCAAGCAGCGGATCGACGTCCTCGATCATCCCGGTGTACGGGTTGATCTGGTACATGTAGCCATCCGCATAGCGATAGTTCGCGTAAGGCGAGGTCGGATAGAAGGGCTGATAGGCCGCCGGCATCCCGTAATAGGGATAAGACGACGGGAAGACCTGGCCCGCCGTATAGCCGAGGCCGAACAGCGGCAGCAGCGAGCTGATCAGGTCGTTGCTCCGGTTGACCCGGTACACATAGCCGTTGCCGTACCGATAATAATAATCCGGCGTATCGGCGTAGACGTACTGGAGACGGTTCGGAAGGTCACGGAACGCGATCCGGTCGCCAACCGACCTCAGGCGCTGACCGAGAAGCTTGTTCGCCTG
>JBDZVP010000002.1:44277-49781 GCA_040255765.1 Sphingomonadales bacterium
GCGCCTGCATGGAACGCTTTTCAGCGCCGCGATTCTGGCGAGCCTGGGCCTGCCGGACCTGCTTGGCGTGACCGCGTTCGCGTGCCTGCGCCTGGCGGGCATGCTGGCCTCCGCCGCGGGATGCCTGAGCCTTGGCCTGGCGGGCATGCTGGCCTCCGCCGCGCGCGTTCTGCGCCTTCGCCTGACGGGCATGCTGGCCCGCGCCGCGCGCCTTCTGCGCCTTCTGGCCATGACCGCCTCCGCCGCCGTGGTTCTGAGCGGCAGCATGGCGGCCGCCGTTACCGTGGCCTCCGCCATGCGGGCCGGCCGCGGCCGGAGACGTGATTGCCAGGGCGGCCACTCCAGCGGCCAAAAGAATCCTGGTCATGATAAAAAACTCCCATTCGTTTCAGGGATTCAACGAAGATGTGGGAGGCCGCGTTCCTGCGGCCAAGTTCGCTTCATCCGCGATGAGCCGCAATCTAGCGCACTAGGCTGAATGGCGGATTTCCGCCGCGTTCAGGCTGCGGGAGAGTCGCCGACCCAGTCGTTCCGAAGGCGCTTCGCAGCCGAGTACATGAGAATTGCCGCGACCAGATAGAAGACAGTCCCGCCCACGGCCGCCGCCCGAAGCGCGTCGGCTCCATAGGTGCTTTTCAGGGCGTCGGAGACCCGGCCGATGAGAAGCGGGCCGACGCCCAGGCCGATCAAATTATTGATCAGCAGGAAGCTGCCCGATGCCGTCGATCGCATCCGCGCCGGAGCCAGGTGCTGCACTGCCGTGATGACCGGACCGAGCCAGAGGATATTCACCGCGTTGCCGACGAGCAGGAGAGGCCAGGCGATCCACAGGTTCGGAGCCATCAGCCCCGCCGCCCAGCACAAGGTCGAAAAAACCCAGGCGATCGCCGGGAGCCAGGCATACCAGGCCCGGTTGCCGGTCCCCAGCCGGTCGGCCAGCCAGCCGCCCGCGAACACGCCCGCGGTCCCGCCTACGAGAAGAACGGAGGACAGGAACTGGCCGGTCGAAACGAGGTCGAGACCGAAGCTGCGCATGATGACGGCCGGAGTCCAAAGGGCCAGCGCGTAGCCGATCAGCGAGCTGCTCGAAGATGCAAAGGCTAGCAGCCAGAAAGAGGGCTTTCGGGCAAGGAGCGGGAACACTTCCGCGATCGGCACGGCCGCCGCGGAGGGCTTCGCCTTGGGAAGATCGCGGACGTAATAGCGAAGAATCGGGGCGAGGATCAGCCCGGCAATGCCCATCACAACGAAGGCGAAGCGCCAGCTGACCCAATGCGCGAGATAGGCACCGATCAGCGAGCCTCCGGCAAGGCCCAACGGGATTCCGAGCGAATAGATGGCGAGCGCGCGGGCGCGGCGTTCCGGAGGGAAATAATCGGCGATGAGTGCGTAGGACGGCGCGACGCCACCCGCCTCTCCGACTCCTACGCCGAGACGGTAGAGGAAGAGCTGGAAATAGCCGGTCGCGGTTCCGCAAAGTGCGGTGAAAGCACTCCAGACGGCGACGGAAGCGGCGATCACTCCGCTTCGGCTCGTCCGGTCCGCGAGATAGGCAAGCGGCAGGCCGAGCACCGAGTAGAGCAAGGCGAAGGCGAGGCCCCCGATGGCTCCGAATTCGGTGTCGGTGAGATGGAGGTCCGCCTTGATCGGCTCGGCCAGGATTCCGAGGATCTGGCGGTCAAGGAAATTGAAGATGTAGGCGACAAGAAGCAGCGAGAGCAGGACTCTCGGAGAGGCTCGGCGGTGGGTGATCGGGCTCATCGGGCCGCGATCAAGGCACGGCCCGAAGGAATTCGTCAATCGCCGAGATGGCCCTGGGCTCCGTCAACATTGGAGCATGGCCCACGCCCGGGATCACGACGACCTTCAATTTGGGCGCCGAGCGCTTCATCCGGTTGGCGATTTCCGCGGTCGTCAGGTCGGAAAGCTCGCCCCGGACCAGCATGGTCGGCCGCCGCCGGGCGAGCCTCCGGAACAGATAGGTCGCAAGCACGCTTCGGGTCTTGACCTGCCCCTTGGCGAGCGGGATGGCGATCGCGGGATCATAGTCGAGCGCCGGGCGGCCGTTGTCGTCCCGGAAAGTTCGACGGGCGAACGCCTGCCAGTCGGCCGGCGAGTGGTCGGGAAAAGCGACAGCATTCGTGCGCCGGACATAGTCGGCCGCATCATCCCAGGTCTCGATCGTCGCCGGCTGTCCGGCGTAAGACAATATGCGTTCGATTCCAGCTTTGCCGACTTCGGGTCCGACGTCGTTGAGGATCGCCGCGGCGACCGCCCGGGAGCGGATCGCTGCCACAGCCATGGTGATGAGCCCGCCCATCGATGTTCCGACGAACACCGCACGCGCAATGCCGAGCTTGTCCATGAGGTCGAGGACGTCGCGGGCGTAGACCCTGGGCTGGTAATTGTCCGGGTTGGGATCCCACGCCGAGCGCCCGCGTCCGCGCACGTCGAGCGCGAACACCCGTCGGCCATTCGCCGCCAGCCTCGGCGCGACCTCCTCGAAATCCTTCGAGTTGCGGGTCAGGCCGTGAAGACAGATGACCGGCAAGCAGCAGCCGCCACTCCCGCCCGCATAGTCGCGGGCGTGGAGCTTGAGGCCGTCGCGCGAAGTCCATTCGCGCTCCGCGAAGCCGGTCATCTGCTCGCCAGCTTCGGATCGATCAGAAGTTCAGCCCGAGCGACAGCCACACCTGGCGGGGATTGCCGTAATAGGCCGTAAGCGTGCCTTCCTTGCCCAGCGTCGGAACCGGATTGCCCGCACCGTCGAGGGTGAAGGCTCCGGTGTACGGGTTCTGCGCCAGGAAATTGTACCCCGACGTGATGTACTTCTTGTTCGTCAGGTTCTTCCCGTGGAGGCCGATCTCGTAGCGGCCATTGCCCGAGCGCCACACCAGGTTCGCATCCCACAAGGCAAAGCCTTTCTGGTCGAGACCCGGGATCGCGGTCTCGAACTGCTGGCTCTTGCTCCGGTACGAGAGAGTGGTGTTGGCATCGAGCCGGCCGCCCCACGCGGGCGTGTTGTAATCGAGCGAGCCGCTCATCGTCCATTTCGGCGTGTTCTGGATGTGCCGGAACGGCGCCATGTTGACAAGGGTCGGCGGGATCGCGTTGCCAGCCTGGTCGACCGTCATGATCGTGAAGAACTCGCGATACTTGGCGTCGAGATAGCCAAGCGTGCCGGCGAAGTTGAGCCGGTCACCAACGGTCGCCATATTCTCGGCGATCGCATAGTTGGTCTCGACTTCCACGCCGCGGAACCGCGCTTTGCCTGCGTTGGTCGTCTGGCCGCAGAAGCTCTGGTTGCCAGCTGCGTCGACGCAGCCGACCGAAGCCGGGACCTGGATATCCTTATATTCGGCGTCGAAGATCGCGGTCGCGAGCTGCAGCCTACCGAGCGAGGCCTTCCAGCCGAGTTCATAGCTGTCGACCTTCTCCGGATCGAACGCCATATAGTCGTAGATTCCCGCCGGAGTCTGGACCGGAGCCTGCGTCGACTGGCCGCGCGGGTCGAATCCGCCGCCTTTGAAGCCCTTCGAATAGCTGATGTAGATGTTGTTGTTCTTGTTCGGCTTGAAGCTGATCGATGCGCGCGGCGTGAAGGCGGTGTCGGTTCGGCGGCCCTCGAAATTGGAGGTCGGGTCGCCAAACGGAGTGCCGGTGCCGAACCCGTCCGAACCGCCAAGCTCCGGCGAGCCGCCGAAGATGTAGCTCTGGCGGAACACCTTCGCGTGGCGCTTGTCGTTGGTGTAGCGGCCGCCGAGCGACAGGCTCCACTTCGGCGTGAAGTCGTAGGTGAAGTCGCCGAAGATCGCCCAGGTCTTGGTGTCGACGTCGCCGGCGGTCGCGGCGGTGAAGCCGAAGCCGGGAAGGGCTGTGTAGAGACGCACGTCGAACACATCCATCGCGTTCGCGTCGAGATAGTAAGCGCCGACGACACCCTGAAGCGGACCGCGATCCGCGACGAGCTGGAATTCCTGGCTGAACTGATGGTTCTTGTAGATTGCAGGGACGTCGAGATCGACAGCCGGAAGAGCATCGAAGTCGATCGGCGTCTTGCTCTTGTCCTTGCGATAGGCGGTGATCGTGCGGAACTTGAGCCAGTCGTTCAGCCCGATTTCGCCATGGAGAGCGATTCCGCCGCCGGTCACCTTTTGCTTCGGATCGTTGAGCGCGCCGCGCGAGTCGAAAACGTCGCTTAGGACCGGCGTGCCGCTCGCGAGCCCCGGGATCAGGCGATGGCCGCCGCGCGGGTTGCTGCGATCCCAGGTGTAGTCGCCCGACAGCCGGAAGAAGATATCGGGGTTCGGCTCAAGCTCGATCGTTCCCCGTGCCGCCCAGATGTTCTTGTTGTAATTGTCCTGGTGCGTCGTGAGGTTGGTGCCGAAGCCGTCGTGGCTAAGGCGAGCGACGGAAGCACCGACGCGCAAGCCGTCGGCAATGGGCGTCGAGGCAGTGACGATGGCATCGGCCTGCTGATAGGTGCCGAGGTTGGTGCGGATCCTCAGCGACGGCTCGTCGGAAAGCCGGCGGGTGACATATTTGATCGCGCCGCCAATGGTATTTCGGCCGTAAAGCGTTCCCTGCGGCCCGCGAAGCACCTCGATCCGTTCGACGTCGTAGATGTCGAGGACCGCGGCCTGCGGCCGGTTGAGGTAGACGTCGTCGAGATAGATGCCGACGCCCTGCTCGAAGCCGGCAACCGGGTCCTGCTGGCCGACGCCGCGGATGAAGGCAGTGAGCGTAGTGTTGGTGCCGCGCGAAGCTTCGAAGGTCACGTTCGGCGTGGTGTCGCCAAGGTCGGTAATGTCGATCGCGCCCTGGCGGTTGAGCTGCTCGCCGGAGAAGGCCGTGACCGCGATCGGAACATCGAGGAGGACTTCGTTGCGGCGGCGAGCCGTCACCACGATCTCGGTGTCGCTGGCCTGCGCAGCCTCGGCCTGCGTCTCCTGGTTCGCGGGCACTGTCGGGCTGGTCGCCGCATTCTCCTGTGCGAAAGCCGGAGCGGCGTAAGCGAGCGCTGCGGCGGACGCGAACAAAACGGTTCGAGCAGAAATGATTCGCATTGTATGAAACCCCTCCCACGGCGGCGCAGTCAAACGAGGATTTGCGCTAACGTGGGCAGAGCTATACTGAAAGGTGAACCGGCTTTCAACTTCTGAAAATGCCGGAACGTCGGGGGAATTGATGCGGGGGAAAGCCGGGACGGAAAGCAGCCCTGCGAGCGAGGGGAAGGCACCGCGAACAGCGCGCGGCGAGCGGACCCTGCGCAAAATCCTCGACGCGGCCCTCGAGGAGTTCGGCGAGCGCGGCTTTTCGGACGGTTCGATTGTCGGAATCACCCGGCGAGCGAAGGTCGCGCTGGGCACTTTCTACACCTATTTCGACAGCAAGGAGGCGGTGTTCAAGGCACTGGTCAACGACATGTCGACCCGGGTCAGGGACCATGTCGCTCCAATCCTGGCGGCCTCGCCCGACACGCTCGAAGGGGAAGGCAAGGCGCT
>JBDZVP010000002.1:49881-53525 GCA_040255765.1 Sphingomonadales bacterium
ATTCGCCAACCGGATGATCCGGGACGGGCTGAAGCCCTAGAGCTTCTCCGCGAGCGCGGCGAAACGCTCAATGTCGCTTTCGCCGTGATACAAGCCGACCCCGATTCGAAGCACGTCCCCGCGGACATCGACGATGCAATTGTCCTTCGCTAGCCGGTCACACCAATGCTGGGCATCGGGTGAGCGGAAGGCGAGGAACCGCGCATGCGGGCCGCCGCCGACCGGATTCAGCAATTCCGCGGAATCGAACGGCGAGCCTTTGAGCTTGCGGAGGAGCAGCTCCTGAAGCGCTTCGACGTGCGCGGATATCCTGGCGGTCGTCAGCTCATTGTCGCGGAGCATCCGCTGGACCGCGTTGAAGCGATAAAGACCGGACGAGTCGAAGGTCGCGCCCATGAACCGCATCGCATTCTTCGCATAGCCCACGCTCCCGGGCGGCAACGTGAGGTCCTCGAACTCCGCGTACCAGCCGGTAATCCGGGGTCTGGGACCGAATCCAGGAGGCGCGTGAAGGAAGGCGCAGCCCTCTCCTGCCATCGCATATTTATAGCCGCCGCCGAGATAGAATGCGGATTGCGCGGCCTTGGCGGAGAATGGCGCGTCGACCGCCATGAAAGCGTGATAGCCGTCGATCACGACCCAGGGGCCGTCCGGGCTCGCGAGCGCCGCAAGCGCCTCGACCGCGTCGAACATTCGGCCGCTTCCGAACAGAAGCTGGCTGACGAAGATGAAGTCGTGTTCGCCGGTCCGTGCGGCTTCAAGGAATCGCTCGGAGAAGCTGTCGAACGGCTCCGTTGCAATCCGCTCCACGATTGCCGCGCCGGATTCTTCCCAGCGCGCGAACTGGCGGCGGGCGCTGTGGAACTCGCCGTCGCTCGTCAGCACCCGGATCGGCCATTTCTCCGACGCCGCCGCGAACAAGCGAAGGAGGAGGTCGTGGGTGTTGGGAGCGAAGACGATTGCGTCCGGCATTCCGGTGCCGAGCTCGGCGGCGACGTTGCGCTGCGCCTCTGGCCACACCTCTCCCATGATCCGGTCCCACTTGCGATCGGCAAAGCGGGCCGCGTCGTTCCAGCATTCGACCTGCCCGTCGAAACTGGCGTCGGGCCAGAGGTGGTGGCTGTGCGCCGCCATGTGCAGCCTGCCGGGATCGGCGCCAAGGCTGCGGCTGAACAACGCCTTGAACGTCAAAGCTCGGTCCTGAGCGCCCACAATTCAGGGAACACGCGCTTGTCGAGCGTCGAGCGGAGGTAGGGCGCCCCCGCCGAGCCGCCAGTACCGCGCTTGTTGCCAATGATCCGCTCGACCGTGAGCACATGCTTGTGCCGCCAGCCGGCAAGAGCGTCGTCGATGTCGAGGAGCTTTTCGGCAAGTTCGTACAGCTCGAACCAGCGTTCGGAGTCGCGGTAGACTTGCACCCAGGCGGCCGCCAGCGCTTGCGTCGAGCGGTCGCCGACGTCGAACCCTGCCCGCTCGAGCGCCGCGATCGCGGCTTCGCGAAGGCTTGGCTCGTCGAGGGCGGCCTGGAGCCTGGCGCGAGCCGAGCCGCTGTGTTGTTCCAGGAAGGCGGGATTCTTCAGCCCCAGCCGGAACTCGATCTCGCGGAATTGCTGCGACTGGAACCCGGAACTGGTGCCGAGGACGTCCCGGAACTTCAGGTAATCGACCGGGGTCAGGGTCGACAACACCTCCCACGACAGCGTCATCACCGCCTGGATCCGGCTAATCCTCGCCATCGCCTTGTAAGCTTCGGCGAAGCGATCCTCGCCAACCAGTCCGATCGCGAGGCGAAGCTCGTGGAGAAGCTCCTTCATCCACAGCTCCTTGGTCTGGTGGATGACGATGAACAGCATCTCGTCGTGGAGGTCCGACAAGGGCTGCTGCGCGGAGAGCAGCTGGTCGAGTTTCAGATAATCGGAGTATGTGATTCCGGCGGGTGTCGCAGTCATGCGCCTACCGTTAGGCGAAACCGCACTCGCGCAAAAGCGTCGGGAAACTACCTAGTAGGGCCCGCGGCCCCCGCCGCCCGGAATGCCCGGCGAGTTCACGGTGCCGATATTCCCGAACAGGTCATTGAACAGCGAGCTCTTCCGGCCAAGGGTGGGCGTCGTCTGCTTGACCGGATCGATCTTCGCGATCAGCTCCTTGCCCGTGGTCTGCATGGTCGTCACGTTGCCGGCCGGATCGAACCGGACGTGGAGCACGGTCTGCTTCTGGACGGTCGGATTGCGGAACGCGACGGTCCGGGTGTCGCGCGACACGTAATACCAGTCGCTGTCGCCGAACGTTCCGGTAAAGGTCGGGCGGCCGAGCATCTTGGAAACCGAATCCTTGTTGTCGACTCCCGGCTGGATCGCGGAAACGAGCTCCGTGTCGATCACCGCGCCGCGATGGTCCTTGATGCTGACGCAACCCGCTAGCGCGGCTGCCCCTATCAGCGCTGTTGCGATCTTCGCCATCGCAGCTCTCATTCGAATTCGTCTCCCGGAAAATCGCTCGCGTGACGCTCTAGACAGGACTTGTCGCAAGGCGGCAATCGCCAATATGCGCTGTCGCGGTAAGCGCGCAACCCCGTGCCATGCTGGATGAGCCTATGCTTCGATACCTGTTCCGCAGATTAACGAGCCAGCCGCCGCGGGGGCGCGCCCTGTTCGACACCGTCGTTGCCGAAGCCAGGCGGCCGCACTGGTATGTCGAGGGCGAGGTGGCCGACAGCCTCGACGGGCGATTCGCGGTGCTGGCAACGGTCTGCGCATTGTTCATCACAAGGCTGGAATCGGGAACCCGCGCCGGCGACTCGGCCTCGGCCGCGCTGACGGAGCGATTTATCGAATCGATGGACTCGGAGCATCGCGAACTCGGCCTCAACGACCCCGGGCTCGGTCGCCGGGTACGCAAGCTCGTCGGCTCCCTCGAGAGGAGGGTCGACCAATGGCGCGATGCGACCCACGGGGAAACGGGATGGGACGAGACCGTCATCTCGTCGCTCTATCGCGGCGAACCTCCAAAGGACGAAGCGCTTCTCCACAGCAGCGACGCGCTGACGGAGCTTTGGAAGCGACTGTCGGAAACGGCGGAGCAGGCGCTCGCCGAAGGGCGCGTGGAATGAGCGGGGACTTCGGCCATCGGATCGGGCTGGACAGCATCCGCGATGGCGACCGGATCGACCTCTCTGCGGACGGGCCGGAACGCGCCTCGGTTGCGGAGCGGCTGAGACTGCGGTCGCTGGAGCGGCTTGAGGCGCATGTTTGCCTCGATCGGGAGGGCACCAAGGTCCGTGCCAAAGGCCGCATCCGTGCAGCGCTCGAGCAAAGCTGCGTTGCCACCGGCGAACCGGTACCCGAGCATGTCGACGAACCGTTCGAGATCCTGTTCATGCCGGAGCCGGCCGCCGGCCGGCCGGACGAAGAGATCGAGCTTGCACCCGAAGATTGCGACACGGTTTTCTACGACGGTTCCGCAATCGACCTCGGCACTGCAATCGCCGACACGCTGGCGCTGACGATCGATCCCTATCCGCGAAGTGCTGGCGCGGAGGCTGCGCTGAGGGAAGCGGGCGTGCTCAGCGAGGAACAGGCGGGTCCGTTCGCGGCGCTCGCCAAATTGAAGAAGGGCGATTGATCCTCCCTGTCGCGAAGCGATGG
>JBDZVP010000064.1:0-11845 GCA_040255765.1 Sphingomonadales bacterium
AGTCGCGATCCCGCTCGATAATGGCGAGAAGCTCGTCGGCGGCGCGGTCGCGTTGTCCCGAAGCCATTGCCGCACCGGCTAGGTCGTACCGCGCTTGCAGATCGGCCGGATTGGCTCCGACCGCCTTCTCAAGCTCGGCGAGATCAGCGCCGGCACCGGCCGACGCGGTTTCCAGCGCCGCGCGCGCGCGCGTTATCGCCGGATCGCCGGTAAGCTCCGCCGAGAGGCCGTCGAGAACCGCCCTGGCCTGCTCGAGTTCGCCGCCCGCAACCAGCGCGCGAACGAGTCCGCCCGCCGCGGCGCCGTCTTCCGGCGCCATCTCCTGGACCTGGCGAAAGATGTTCGCCGCGCGCTCGGGATCGCCGCCGGCAAGCACTTTCTCGCCCATCGCTAGCAGCGGCCCGATCTCGGCTTTGGCGGGCTCGCCTTCTCCGGTGACCTGAAGCTGTGCGATGAGCTGGTCCAGCACCTTCTTGAGCTGGCCTTCGCTCCGGTAATTGGTGAGATCGGCCACCGGCTGGCCCTGGTAGAAGGCATAGAGGGTCGGGATCGACTGCACCCGGAACTGGGCGGCGATAATCTTGTCCGCATCGACGTCGATCTTGACCAGCTTGACGCCTTTGGCCGCATAGTCGCTGGCGATCTTGTCGAGCACTGGCGCGAACTGCTTGCACGGACCGCACCACTCGGCCCAGAAGTCGAGGAGGACGAGATTGGTCATGGACGGCTGGATCACCTCGCTGTCCAGCTTCGCCACTGCCTCGCGTTCGGCTTCGCTCAATCCCAGGGTTGCCACGCCGGCCCTTTCGCTACTCGACTGAGCGCCCCATATGGGCCGGGCAAACGCGCCTCACAAGGCGAGCTTGCAGCGGAGGGCGACCCCATGCTAGGCGCCCGCCACCCTGCCGCCGGTCCGGCGGCTCAAGCGCCAATTTGAGCGGGCGTAGCTCAGGGGTAGAGCACAACCTTGCCAAGGTTGGGGTCGAGGGTTCGAATCCCTTCGCCCGCTCCAGTTTCGCGAACTGCCGTGGAAAGGCAGCCCGGCCTTGCGCATGCGGAGTCCCGCAATCTTACACGGCTCGCGCGACCGGTGATTCGCTGAAGCCCGGCGCGGGCATCGCCTTGGGCGGAGGCAGGGTGACGGTGACCGTCGACCCGCGCTGCTGCGAATGGCCCGATCCGCAGGACGCGACGAGCAGGAACAGCAGCGGGACCCAACGCAACATTCCCTCAACGTGGCAGCGAAATATTTCTAAATTGTGCAAACGGGACGAAGCTTCAGACGCCGATTCGCGCCCGCCTCTTCTCGGCCGAATCCTCCGTCAGGAACTTGATCCCCGCTTTGTCGCCCGCGGTCCAGCGCACCTGCGCCTCGGTCGAGCCACGCTGCGGAAGAGTGAGGACGAGCGTTTCCCCAACGCACAGTTCGGCTTCGGCAAGCAGCTGGCAGCCATCGTACGAAAGATTGGTGACGAGCGCCCGCACCTCGCGGCCATCGCCGAGAACGACGGTCGCCGAATGGGCAGTCGGGCGGCGCGGCGACCGCGCGCTCCAATCCACCGGTTCCCTGTCCATCAACTCCACCCGAACAAGAGACGAAACTGCCGCCCCTCGCCAAGGCTAGCGAGCAACCGTTAGGAAACCAATCAATAACGAAAGTTAGTATTTGTCAGTGGACGAAGCGCGCCACCACGTCTCGGTACGAGCGGCTGACCTTCACCTGGGCGCCCGAATCGAGCACCAGGAAGCATTCGCCGTTGGTGTGGGGCTTCACCTGCCTGACCAGGTCGAGGTTGACGATGGTCGATCGGTGCACCCGCTGGAATCGCCGCGGGTCGAGCCTCTTTTCCAGGTCCTTCATCGTTTCGCGGAGGATCAGCGTGTTGTCGCCGGTCATGATGCACATATAGTCGCCGGCCGCGTCGATCCGCTCGATGGTGTCGACGTCGACCCGGAAGATCTGGCCCTGGTCCTTGATGTTGATCATCTTCTCGAAGCGGCTCGCCGCCGGGCCTTCGCTTGACCCTTCGGCGAGTTCCATCTCCTCGGCGGCCTCGGGCGCGTGCTCGACCAGGGCCTCCTTGAAGCGCTCCGCCTCCTCGACGCTCCGCTTTTCGGACAGGCGCTGGCGCACTCGATCGAGGGTTGCGGCGAGCCGGTCCTCGTCGACCGGTTTCACCAGATAATCCACCGCCTGCGCCTCGAAGGCGCGAACCGCATGCTCCCCGTAAGCGGTGACGAACACGAACAGCGGCGGCTCGACCTCGAGAAGGCCCTGAATCACCGAGAAGCCGTCGAAGCCCGGCATCTGGATGTCGAGGAAGACGAGATCGGGCTTGTGAGTCTTGATTTGCCGGATGGCTTCGCGGCCGTTGGCAGCGGTTGCGACAACTTCGACGTCGTCGTGAGCCTCAAGCCTTAGCTGCAGCCCTTGCGTCGCAAGGGGCTCATCATCGACCAGGATGGTCCGGATCGGCATCAGTCTTCTTCTCCGCTCTGATAGGGAATTTCGATGACAACGCTGAAGCCCCCGTGTTCGTTCGTCTTGGTCGTAAATCCGTGCGCATTGCCATAGGCTTGCTGAAGCCGCTCGCGAATGTTGGCGAGCCCGACCCCAGTCGATGCGCTCGTCGACGCGTCCGCGCATCCCTCGCCGCTGCCGTTGTCGGCGACCTCGATCCTGACCGCGTCTCCTTCGCGGCTCGCGGTCATCCAGATATCGGCCCCGTCTTCGCTCGGGGTCACCGCATATTTGATCGCGTTCTCGATTAACGGCTGCAGCAGGAGCGACGGGAGCTTCGCGCCGATCGTGTCGGGGTCGATCCGGAAATGCGGCCGCATCCGGTCCTCGAAACGCATTTTCTCGATCTCGAGATAGAGCTTCAGAGTCTCGACTTCCTGCGCAAGCGTCACCTTGGCGGTGGATTCGTTCGCAAGCGTGTAGCGAAGGAAGGAGGACAATCGCGCGAGCATCGCATTGGCCCGCTCGGTCTGCTTCAAAAGCACCAGGGTCGAAATCGAGTTCAGGGTGTTGAACAGGAAATGCGGGTTGAGCTGGTAGCGGAGCATCGCCAGCTGCGCCGAGCTGGCCTGGCTCTCCAGCCGCTCGCGCTGGGTAATCTCCTCTTCCAGCAGGATGTAATAATTGATCCCGTAATAAAGCGCTGCCCAGGCGGCGAGCAGCGCGAAGTTGAGCAGGATCGCCCCGAGATATTCGAATCCGGCAGGCCGTGAATCGGGCTTGAGGAAGGTCGCGTAGCTCCAGGTTTCGATGATCGAGAAGGCCATTGCAGCGACCACCACCGCGGCCAGCGACAGCACCGCCGTCCAGATCACCTTCATCTTGATGAGGCGGCGGAAAAGCGCTCCCATCAGCAGGGTCAGCGAATAGCCGGTCGCAGTCAGGAGCGCCGTGTGGACGATCCACATCGGCCCCATCGAATTGGCGAAACCCGACAGCGATCGAAGGAAAAAATAGCCCGCCCAGCCGAGGCTCTGGAGGAACCAGAAGGCGCGGTTCTTGTCGTCGAAGAAGGGTGCGTCGAGCCCGACGCCCTTCAGGATCGGCCGGGCCGGGGAATCGATCTTGGGCGTTTCGCTTCGCCCGGACCGCGACTTCGGCACGGCCGGCTGCTGGGCGAGGGTTGCGCTGTCGGTCGCCATGGCCGGCGAATATAGGGCGGGAATTCGAACCTTGCGAGTAAGTCCGGCGAGGGCGCGATTGTGGGGCAAAAATGCTCCAAAAAACTTCTTAACCGCGTTTCAACTGTCTTGGCGCTACCCCGAACCCAGGGAACACAGCGGGACGCGCATGTACGAAGCTCCTGACCGGTACAAGCGGATGATCTCGGCTCGCCTGCCGGATGGCGAATCGCTGGCGTTTTCAGCGAAGGCCGAGACCGAGAATTCGCCCTTGCGGGACGCGCAGCTTCTGGCGCGCGCGCAGCTCGCCCCGTTTTTCGCGGCGGCCAACATCGTCGCCTCGGCGATACTCGTCATCTGCCTGTGGAGCGAAGTCTCGATCGTCTGGCTCGGGGGCTGGGCGGCCGCCGTGGCTGTCGTCAACCTTGCAGCGATGCAGATGGCCCGGACCCAGGCGATCACCCATGTCGGACGGTCGGGAAGCCGCTTGCCCGACTGGGCCCTGGTCGCCGATATCGCAGTTCGCGCCGCGCTCTGGCTGTCGCTTCCGCTTTACCTGTTTCCAACGCTCGGTCCTGGTGCCCAGCTGATGGCGGCTTCGATTACGGCGGGCCTCGGCATTGCCTCGCTGGGCCTCGTCGTCGTCGTTCCCTGCGTCGTCACCTGGATGGCGAGCTTCACCGCGGGGTTGTGCGCTGCGCTTCTCATCGGCCGTAACAGCCTCCCCGTTGAGCACATGCTGTCGATCCTCTTCACGCTCGGAGTGGCCATCTTCGGCGTTCTGGCGGTCGCGCGCTGGGCGTTTGGCCAATTGAAGACCAACGCCGACATCGGCTCGCAGAGCGAGAGCTCGGCGCTTCTGTTGCAGGAATATGAGCAGCGGGGCGTCGGCTGGCTGTGGCAGGTCGATTCGGAGAACCGAGTCACCTACATTTCATCGCGTATGGTGGCCCTTCTCGGACGGCCTGCGAGCCAGCTGTTCGGCCACTCGCTGCCCTCGCTTCTCGGGGGAAGCGCCGAGCTTGGAAGCAAGCTCCTCGCCAAGGAGCCGTTCGCAAACCTCGAAATGGAGCTCGAGACCGGCCGCGGACCGCGCTGGATCTCGATCGCGGGCGATCCGATCATCGACACCGCCGGCCGCTTCGAAGGATTCCGCGGAGTCGGATCCGACGTCACCGAGATCCGCCAGACCCAGGAACGCCTCACTCACCTCGCCAACATGGACGTGCTCTCCGGCCTTCCCAACCGGGGCCGGGTCCGCCAGCTTCTCGGCGAGGCGGTCCGCGAGGCGACGGCGAGCAATTCTTCCTGCGCGATCCTGTTCCTCGACCTCGATGGGTTCAAGCCGGTCAACGACACCTTCGGCCATCCCAAGGGCGACGCCGTCCTCCGGGCTGTCGCCAAGCGCCTCGTCACCGAAGTCGGCGCCGCCGGCCATGTCGGCCGCATGGGCGGCGACGAATTCGCGGTCGTCATCCCCGATTCCCAGAGCCGCAAGGCCGTCGAGCAGATGGCGCAGCGGATCATCGATTCGATCAAGGAACCGTATGACATCGACGGCACCAACATCCGCATCGGGGTGTCGATCGGATGCGCGTTCGGGCCGCTCGACGGCGCCACCGTCGACGACCTGATCCTGAAGGCCGACCTCGCGCTCTACGAAGCGAAGGGCGAAGGCCGCGGGATCGCGCGTTATTTCTCCTCCGAGCTGCAATCGGAAAAGGAAGACCGGATCAAGCTCGAGCAGGACCTTCGCTCGGCGCTCGCGAACAAGCAATTCCACCTCGTCTTCCAGCCGCTGGTTGCCGCAAAGACCCAGAAACTGACCGGCTTCGAGGCGCTGATCCGCTGGAATCACCCCAAGCGCGGCCTGGTCCCGCCGATGATGTTCATCCCGGTGGTCGAGGAAATCGGGCTGATGCCCGCGATCGGCGAATGGGTGATCGAGGAAGCGTGTCGGGCGGCTGCAACCTGGCCCGACCATATCAGCGTTGCGCTCAACGTCAGCCCGAAGCAGATCGTTCTTCCGAACCTTCCCAACGTGGTCAGCGAAGCGCTCGGCCGCCACCGCGTCCAGGGCAACCGGATCGAGCTCGAGGTTACGGAAGGCGTGTTCCTGGGCAACAACGGCCCGACTCTCGACGTCCTGAAGCGCCTCCGCCAGCTCGGGGTCGGGATCGCGCTCGACGACTTCGGGACCGGCTATTCGTCGATCGGCTATTTGAACAAGGCGATCTTTCACAAATTGAAGATCGACGGCAGCTTCGTCCGCGAGGCCAGCACGCGGCCGGAAAACGTCGCCATCATCCAGTCGATCGTCCAGCTCGCCAAGAGCTTCCGGATGTCGGTCACCGCCGAGGGCGTCGAGACTCCCGAAGACTTCGAGCGCATGCGCGAACTGGGCTGCGACACGATCCAGGGCTATCTGTTCGGAAAGCCGCTAAGTTACGCGAAGGCCAATGAAATGGTGATCGGCCTCGCCGAAAAGCGCCTCGCGAGCTGACCGGCCGCCGGCACAGGGATATTGTCGCGATCCTGAGGGTTGTTGCTCCAAACAGCTATTGTTGGAGTATCGTTCTTGCGTTTTTCCCTGCTTTTGGCCTCGGCCGCGGCCCTGTCGCTGGCCGCCTGTTCGAACAGTCCCGCCGGAACCGGCAACACTCAGTCCGATATCGCTTCGCAGGTCGCCGACAAGGACCTGGAGCAGCAGGTCATGGCCGCGCTTTCGGATGCTCCGAAGCACGGGCTGACCAAGGACCTGTTCCTTAAGGGCGAGCTACCGTCCGACGGCGCCGAGCGCCGCCAGCTGCTGCTCAAAGCGGCGAGCGACTTCGCCTCGGCGCTCGCGGTCGGAAAGGTCGACCCGGCGAAGATCCGCGACGTTTACACGCTGCCGCGCCCGAAGGTGGACATCGCCTCCGGCCTCGCGACCGCGCTCGAGCAGAACAAATATCGCGACTGGGTGAATTCGCTGGCCCCCCAGACCCCCGAATATCAGGCGCTGTCGAAAGCCTTCGTCGCCCTGGTTCAGCGGTCGCCAGGTCTCCCCGACGCCGACATTCCGGCCGGCGACACGATCAAGCCCGGCGATCGCGACCCGCGGGTCGCGGCGATCGTCGGCAACCTCAAGGCCCAGGGCTACCTCCAGTCCGCGGACGAGTCGAAGCCGGCGGCCGCGCCCACGCGCTACAGCGGAGTGATCGTCCAGGCCGTGAAGCAGTGGCAGGCCGATTCCGGGCTGAAGCCCGACGGAGTCATCGGTCCGGACACGATCAAGGCGCTCAACTCCTCGCCTCGCGACCGTGCACGCACGCTTGCGATCGCCATGGAGCGGCTGCGCTGGCTCGATCGCTCGCCTCCCGCGACCCGGATCGACGTCAACACCGCCGCCGCCTTCCTCGATTATTTCCGCGACGGGCAGCATGTCGATCATCGCAAGGTCGTCGATGGCGAGCCGGGCAAGGAGACCCCGCAGCTCGGATCGCCGATCTTCCAGCTCGTCGCCAACCCGACATGGACCGTCCCCCACTCCATCGATGAAGAGATGGCCGGGAAGAGCAGCGCGTGGCTGGCCGCGAACAATTTCACCCGGAAGGACGGGCAGTGGGTGCAGGCCTCGGGCCCGAAAAATTCCCTCGGAATCGTCAAGTTCGACATGAAGAACGACCACGCCATCTATCTCCACGACACGCCGGCCAAGGCGCTTTTCGCCGAGGACGATCGCCACCGCAGCCACGGCTGCGTCCGAGTCGAGGACGCGATCGGCTTCGCGCACATGCTTGCACAGGCAGACGGCGTGGATGCCGAGTTCAGCAAGGCGATGGCGACCGGCAAGGAGACGTTCGTCAAGCTCAAGCAGGAAATCCCGGTTCGCCTGCTCTACCATACCGCTTTCCTCGGCCAGGACGGACGGGTCCATTTCGTCAGCGACGCCTACGGCTGGGACAATGACGTCGCCACCGCACTCGGCTACGCGAGCGTCGCGCGCGGGCCGGTCAGGCAGACGTCCGGGGACATCGGCCCCTAAGCGGCCCGCCCGTTCGACGGATGACTGCCAGGCCGTTGCGGGAGAACTGCGATCAGCACCACGATTGCGACCAGAAGAACGACTGTCGCGATCGGGCGGCTGAGGTCCAGCCCGCCTTTGTCCAACGGCTTGTCGAGGAAGTCGCCCAAGGTTGCCCCGAGCGGCCGCGTCAGGATGAACGCCGCCCAGAACAGGACCACGCGGCTCACCCGCGTCCCGAAATATAGGAAGGCGACCAGGGCCAGCGCTGCGCCAAAAATGATCGCTCCGCCCGCATAGCCCGCCCCGGAATCCGCGACCCAGTCGCCGAGCGCGGTTCCGAGCGTCTGCGAGAAAGTGATCGTCACCCAGTAGAAGGTCTCAGCCTTGGGTGTTGCCACCCGGTTCACGTCGACCGTGCCCAGCGTCCGCCGCCAGGCCCACAGCGAGCCGAGGACGCAGGCGAGAAGCAGAAGCGACCCGCCCGCATAGCCGATGCCGAGCGACCGGTCGGCGAAGTCGGCGAGCGTGGTTCCACAGGTCGTCGAGGCGATGATCGTCAGCCAGTAGAGCCACGGATTGAAGCTTCGCGCCCGCACCTGCAGCCACACGAACGCGACCAGCACCAGGCCCAAAATCGCGGTCCCGATCAGATAGCCGTAGGGTTTGGCGTGGCTGGTCGTCTCGCCCAGCCAGCTCATCGTCAGCGTATCGCCGCCCGTCTCCCCAAGCGTCGTCGCGATGATCTTGACGATCCAGAAGCCGAGCGTGACTTCCGGCACCTTGCTTTTGACGCGGGTCGTGTCGGGGTGCGCCATCGGCCTTCTCTAACGCCTCCGATTGGCTGCGGATACTGTGTGACCGGGCGACCCCATCCAGGCACCGAGCCGGGACGAGCCTTAGGCTGCTTGCGCGACCCGAATGGCAACGTCCTCGACCCGGCGACGGGCAACCGAACGCCGCCGGACTCTCACTTGCTCTACCGCGGCTGGACTTCCTCGACCGGGAGTCCGAGCTTCTTGAGCTGCGGCTTGACCGTCTTGGCATCGCCGACCACCACCCAGACGAAGCTGGCCGGGTTCACCGTGTCTCGAAGCGCGGCGTTCATCGTCGCCTTGGTCTGGGCGCGATACTTGTCGGCGAGCAGTTCGTAATAATTGTCCGGCCGGCCCAGCAGCGCGTTCGACTCCATCGCCGACAGCACCGAACTCGACGTTTCGAACTGCCCCGGAAGCGCCTTGATCCGGTTGGCGATGGTCCGCTCGAGCTCTTCGTCGGTGACCCCCTTGGTGCCCAGGAAGTCGCGGATGTCCTGTCGCATCGCTGCAATCGAATCGCCGGTGCGGTCCGACTGGACGGGTGCATAGACCAGGTACGGAACGACCTTGGCGTTGAGCTGCACCGTCCCGCGAACGCCGTAGGACCAGCCCTTGTCCTCGCGGATGTCCATGTTGAGCCGCGACAGGAAGGTGCCGCCGAGGACGTCGTTGGCGGCGCCGATGCCGGTCACGTCGCCCTTCGGGTCGATCGGCGTGACCTGGCCCGCCATGATGTAGGACTGCGGCGATCCGGGGCGATCGATCAGGACGATCCGCTCCGCCTTCGGGCGCGCCGGAACGTCGGTGAAATTCTTCACGCCCTTGGGAGCGCTCGGCGCCGTCCAGCTCCCGAACTCCTGCTCGAGCTGCTTCTGCACCTCGGCCAGGGGCAAGTCCGAAACCACGAAAATCTGGAGATTGTCGGGCCGCAGCCAGTGCTGGCGGAAGCTTTCGAGATAGGCGCGGTCGAACCGCTTCACCGCGTCGGCCTCGCCGAGGCTGGTCGTCCCATAAGGGTGCGACGCGCCGTACAGCAGCACCGGAAGCTCGCGGGCCGCCATGCTCTGCGGGTCCTTTTGCGCCTGCGAGATCGCGGTTAGCACCTGCGTCCGCACCCGGTCGACGTCGGCCGGATTGAACGTCGGGCGCTGGACGATGTCGGCGAGAAGGTCGAGCGACGGAGCGAGGTTGGCCGACAGCGCCGACATGGTGACATTGCTCTGGTCGGCGTCGCCGCCGGTCGCGATGACCGCGCCCAGCCGTTCCTTCTCCTCGGCGATCGCCTGCGAATCCATGCCCGCCGCGCCTTCGTCGAGCATCGCCATGGTGAAGCTCTGCAAGCCGCGGTTGCCCGGCTGGTCCGCCGAGAAACCGGCGTCGAAGACCAGGCCGACCTGGGTCACCGGGACCGCGGTGCGCTGTGCATAGGCAACCTTGATCCCGTTGGAGAGGGTCATGTGATGCACGTCCGGGAAGTCGAGCGGAGCCGGCTCGCCGACCGCCGGGATCGTGCGCTTGACGATCGGCGTCGCGATGTCGGCGCTCTTCGCCTTCTTCGGAGTGAAGGCCGATTCCTGGTACGGCGGCCGCTCTCCCGGCTCCAGCCGGATGTTGAGCACCGGACGGCTCAGCCACTGCTGCATCACCGCCTTGACCTGGTCCGGAGTCACCGCCGCATAAGCGTCGAGCGTCTTCTTGTAATAATCGGAATCGCCGGCGAAGACCTGGCCCTGGGCGAGCGCGACCGCCTTGCCGCCGAACCCGCCGACCTGCTCCAGCCCGCGGATTTCGCCCGAGACTTCGCGGGTCTTGGCGCGGGTCACCTCGTCGGCGGTGGGGCCGTTGGCGAGGAAGTCGGCGATGATCTCGTCGAGCCGCCTAGCGACCACGTCCGGGTCGACCCCCGGCTTCACCGTCGCGTCGACTTCGAACAGGCCGATTCGCTGGAACGGCTGGTAGCTTGCGCTGACCCCGACCGCGAGCTTCTCGTCGCGGACCAGGATCTTGTCGAGCCGCGAGCTTGCGAGCCCGCCCAAAATCGAGGCGCCGACGTCGAGCGCTGCGAGTTGCGGCGAAAGCATCCCCGGGACCGCCCAGTGCCGCTGGATCTGCGTGGTCGCGACATGGTCCTTCATCACCACCGTCTTCGATGCCGGCATCGTCGGCACGTCGGCGGCGGCGGGAACGTTGACCGGCCCCGCCTTGATTGCCCCGAAATATTTCTCGACCAGCGGCTTTGCCTCGGCAGCGGTGATGTCGCCCGCGAGCACCAGGGTCGCGTTGTTGGGCCCATATTTGTCGAGGAACCATTCCTTGACGGTGGCGAGGCTGGCCGCGTCGAGGTCGGCCATCGATCCGATGGTGGAATGCTGGTACGGGTGACCGTCGGGGAACAGGCTTCCGAGCACTTCATATTCGACCAGCCCGCCCGGCTGGTTGTCGCCCTGCCTTTTCTCGTTCTGGACGACGCCGCGCTGGTTATCCAGCTTCTGCTGGTCCATCACGCCGAGCAGATAGCCCATGCGGTCGCTTTCCATGAACAGCGCCTTTTCCAGCGCCGACTTCGGGACCGTCTCGAAATAGTTGGTGCGGTCGAACCAGGTGGTGCCGTTGTAATCGGTCGCGCCGATCTGCTGCAGGTAAGTGAAGTAATCGCCCGGCAGATTGTCGGAGCCGTTGAACATCAGATGCTCGAACAAATGCGCGAAGCCGGTCTTGCCCTTCGGCTCGTCCTTGGACCCGACATTGTACCAGGTGCTGACCGCGACGACCGGCGCCTTGTGGTCCTCGTGGACGATGACGGTCAGGCCGTTGGCGAGCTTGAACTGCGTGTGCGGGATCGAAACGTCGGCGACCAGCTCGGAGACCGGCGCCGGCTGCTGAATCGCGGGCGCTGTCGCGGCTTGCGCGGGCGCCGGAGCGGCGACCTGCGCGCCTGCCGGAATGGCGAGCGCCGTGGTGGCGAGCAGGAGCGCGAAATGCTTGTACTTCAACATGATTGGACCTCCCCGGGGATTTGGCGGACGTGTTTAGCCGAGGCCGCGCGACAGGCAACCGCCGCTCGTCGAATTGCTTGGCGCGCCGCGTGCGTTTGGGTGTAATCCACGGCTCGGCGAAGGGCTGATCGCCACGACTGCAAAGGAGTGGACATGAAGACCCTGTTCGCAATCGCGATTCTCGCGCTCGCGCCGGCAGCAGGCGCGCCAGCCCAGGCGCCGCAGCCCGCCGCCGTCACCGTGACGATGCAGAATTTCAGCTTCGACCCGACTCAGGTCCAGCTAAGGGCGGGCGCGCCGACGATCCTTCACCTCGTCAACACCGCGGGCGGAGGCCACAGCTTCTCCGCCCCGCAATTTTTCGCCGCCGCGAAGATCGCCCC
>JBDZVP010000065.1:0-7738 GCA_040255765.1 Sphingomonadales bacterium
ATGATCTCGTCGCCGTCAGCGTGCTTTCCGGAAACCGCAATTTCGAAGGCCGGGTCTCGCCGGACTGCCGTGCGAATTATCTCGCTTCACCGCCTCTCGTCGTCGCCTACGCGATCAAGGGGACGGTGCGATCGGACATGGTCACCGAGCCGCTCGGCATCGGCAAGGACGGGCAGCCGGTCTACCTCAAGGACATCTGGCCCTCGAATGAGGAAATCCGCGAGCTGATCGATGCCCACGTCCACTCGGCGATGTTCCGCAAGCGTTACGCCGACGTCTATCGCGGCGACGATCGCTGGCGTGCGATCGAGATTACCGGCGGCGACACCTACAGCTGGCCGCCCGAATCCACCTATATCCAGAACCCGCCCTATTTCACCGAGATGACGATGGAGGCGACTCCCCCGGCGGATATCGAGCGTGCGAGGCCCCTTGCGGTATTCGGCGATTCGATCACGACCGACCACATTTCCCCTGCGGGAGCGATCAAGCCGGACAGCCCGGCCGGCCATTATCTGCTCAATCGCAACGTCTCGCGCGGGCAGTTCAACAGCTATGGCTCCAGGCGCGGAAACCACGAAGTGATGATGCGCGGCACCTTCGCCAACATCCGAATCCGCAACAAGATGCTCGACGATGTCGAGGGCGGCTTCACCCGCTACGCCCCGACCGGCGAGACGATGGCGATCTACGATGCGGCCATGCTCTACAAGCAGGACGGCCGCCCGCTGGTCGTGATTGCGGGCAAGGAATATGGCACCGGAAGTTCGCGCGACTGGGCCGCCAAGGGCACCATCCTGCTCGGCGTTCGCGCGGTCATCGCCGAAAGCTTCGAGCGAATCCACCGCTCGAACCTGCTCGGAATGGGTGTTCTCCCGCTTCAGTTCAGGGAAGGCGAAGGCGCCGAAAAATTCGGCCTTACGGGTCGAGAGAAATATACGATTTCCGGTATCGCGGGCCTCAAGCCGAGGCAGGACGTCGAGGTGCGGGTCATTCCCGACGAGGGCGAGGAGTTCACCTTCACCGCGCGCTGCCGGATCGACACCTACAACGAGCTAGAATATTTCAACGCCGGCGGAATCCTCCACTACGTGCTGAGGAGGCTGGCGGCCTGACGCTCCTCGAATTCGCGATCGAAGCCGCCGGCTGGGGCGGCGCGGTCCTGATCCTGCTTGCCTACTTCCTGTTGTCGACGGGGCGGCTGACGGGCCAGTCCGCGACCTACCAGTGGATGAACGTGTTCGGAGCGATCGGCTTCGTCATCAACGGCTGGTGGCACGGCGCCATCCCCAACGCCGCAATGAACGTCGTCTGGGCGGCAATCGGCGTCTTCACGCTGTGGCGAATCAGCGCGAGGCGACGGGCGTCGAGCTAGCGGACCCAGCCGTCGCCAGGATCGTCGTCAGAAGGATTCGCTTCAGCTTGACATTCGGCGCCTTCGAAACATCGATCCACTCGTCGGGCGCATGGGCGCGGCCGCCGTCGGCGATGCGCGACATCGTGATTGCCGGTATGCCGAGGCTCATCGGGATGTTGGAATCGGTGGACGATGTGCCCTGGTGGACCGTCAGGCCCTCAGCCCGGTAAGCCGCCTCCGCGAAACGGATGATGTCGGCATTCGGGTCGGTGCGCCCTGCGGGCCGATCGCCAATCGGCTCCAGCTCCGCGGAGACCTTGCCCGCCTTCGTCGAGCGTGCGGCGTTCTCCGCGGCGACCGCATTCGGCACGATCGCGAGGAACTGCTTTTCGAGCTTCGCCAACTCGTCGGCACTCGCCGAGCGCATATCGACGTCGAGCCAGACTTCCGCCGGAATCGCATTGACTGAGGTGCCCCCTCCGACGACGCTTGCGCTGTAGGTCGTCTTCGGCTCGGCGGGGACTTTGATCTTGTAGAGCTCGGTTACCGTGCGCCCAAGGGGGACCATCGGATTGACTATCCCGAACGCGCCGTAGCTGTGTCCACCGGGCCCTTTGAACTGGACGCGGTAGCGCTTCGATCCGGTGGCGCCGGTCGTCATCCCGTCGAGCCCGCCGCCATCGAGCGAGAAAAACGCCCGGATCTTTCCTTTGTACGCGCCCTTGGTGAAGAGTTGCCGCACGCCGCGAAGATCGCCGCGCCCCTCTTCCCCGACAGTGCCGACGAACAGGATATCGCTCCTGGTCTGGACCTTGGCCGCGTTCATCGCATCGATGAGAGCCAACAATGTCGCTAGCCCGGCGCTGTCGTCACCGACGCCGGGCGCCATCAGCTTCGTGCCCTCGCGCTTGACGGTGACGTCGGTCCCCTCGGGGAAAACCGTATCGAGGTGAGCGGACACGACCACCACCGGCCCCGCCTGGGTGCCCTTGCGGAGCGCCAGCACGTTGCCGGCTTCGTCGATAGAGGGATCGAGGCCGCGCTCGCGGAGCATCTCTGCGAAAGCCCTGGCGCGCGCGTCTTCCTTGAACGGCGGAGCAGCTATTTGGGTGATCGCGACGATGTCCTTCACCCACTGGTCGTGCCCCGAATCGAGTGCCGCAGCTGCTGTCTTGTATGCCTGGCTGGTGACGATCCGGCTGACGGAATCGGCTGGCGCGGCGAAAGCGGGCGCGGCGAAACAGAGCGCAACGGACGCGGCTAGGAAAGGCAATCGCTTCATGACTGGGGCAAGCTCCTGGTCAGGAGTGGACAGGCGCCAGCGCCGGCTCCAGCCACTTCGGCACGATGGCTCCGTCTAGGTCATCGACGCGCCGATGCTCAACCGACAGGCCCAGCCGTTCGTAGAATATCCGGGAGCGGGGGCCGGGGGCGTTCGTCGGGACGACCAGCATCCGCCGGTTGACCTTGGCGCGCCAGTTCATCCGCGCGGTATTCTCCTGGCCGACGTAGCAGCCCTTGGTGAAGCTCACCCCGTTCAGCTCGGCCGCATTGCATTCGAGCCAGAGGATGTCGCCGATCTCCGCGCGGCCTTCGCAGACTCCAAGCCTGAGCCTGTGTTCGAGCCAGCCGCTCGTGGGATCGTCGGCAGCGGCCAGCCAGCGGCGGCCAAGCTCATCGAGCCGTGGATCGCAAACACCGTCCGGCCCGGCGGCCGACCAATGCACCGCCAGGGAGTCGTCGCGGGCAATCGCGATCTTTCGCCGGAGCCGGTAGAGCGAAAGCCGCTTGATCAGGTCATCGACAGCCTCGCCCTCGCAGTCGAGAAGCAGGTCGTCGCCGTCCCCCCAGACGATGAAGTCGAACAGGCACTTGCCCTGCGGCGTCAGCAGCCCGGCCCACACCGGCAGCTCGCCGGTCACGTCATTCGTCACCAGTCCCTGGAGGAACCCGCGCACGTCATCGCCCGACAGGCGGATGACAGCGCGATCGGCAAGGGTGGTAGCGGCCATGCCCCTCAGTTAAGGAGCCGCCGTGGCTTTGCAAACGCTCACCATCCGCCGGCCCGACGATTGGCACGTGCATTTCCGCGACGGGGAAATGCTGAAGCTCGTCGCGCCGTTCACCGCGCGGCAGTTCGCCCGGGCAATCGTCATGCCCAACCTGATCCCGCCGGTGACTAGTATCGCGGCGGGCGCCGGCTATCGCGAACGAATCGTCCAGGCGACGGGCGCTGATTTCACTCCGTTGATGACCTGCTACCTGACGGATGAATCGCATCCGGACGCAATCGAGCAGGGCTTCAACGACGACATCTGGTATGCAGCCAAGCTCTATCCGGCCAACGCAACGACGAATTCGGCGTCCGGTGTTACCGACCTTCGAGCAATCCATCCGGTGCTGGAGCGGATGCAGGCAATCGGGATGGTGCTTTGCATCCACGGAGAAGTGACCGATCCGGAGGTCGACGTATTCGACCGCGAGGCCGTGTTCATCGACAGGATCCTCGGCCCGCTCCTTCGCGACTTTCCCGAGCTCAAGGTGGTGCTCGAGCATATCACCACCGCGGAAGCGGCGGATTTCGTCGAGACCGCGGGCCCGAACCTCGCCGCGACGATCACTCCACAGCATCTGATGATCAACCGGAACGCGATGTTCGAGCGCGGGCTTCGGCCGCACGCTTACTGCCTGCCGCTCGCCAAGCGCGAAAAGCACCGGCAGGCGGTTCGCCGTGCGGCAACTTCGGGCTCGGCGAAGTTCTTCCTCGGTACCGACAGCGCGCCCCACGCCCGCAATGCCAAGGAGTCGAGCTGCGGCTGCGCGGGAATCTTCAATGCCCCGGTCGCGATGGAGGCCTATGCGACGGTTTTTGAGGAGGAGGGCGCGCTCGACAGACTGGAAACCTTCGCTTCCGAGAATGGCCCGCGCTTCTACGGCCTCCCGCTGAACGAAGGAACGATCACTCTGGAGCGAAAGCCGATGGAGGTTCCGGACGCGCTCGGTGCCCGCGATATCGAGCTGATTCCTTTCCTCGCGGGAACCCGACTGAACTGGACGCTGGCTGACTAGTCACACGGCGGGCTGCCGCTTCCGCCGCTCCCGATCACCGCCGCGAAATGCTGCTCGACGACGTCATGGCACTCGCACGTGCGCCGCTTGAGCCCGGCGCGGTCGATGACCTGAATCCGGCCCCGGCGAGTCGTGATCAGCCCTTCATCCTGGAGGGTCCGGATGACCGCGTTCACGGTCGTTCGCTGGACCCCCAGGAGCGCGGCGAAGGCTTCCTGGGTCAGGCCGATCGTCGGACCGGCGCGATCCTGTGCGGTCAGCAGCCATCGCGCCGCCCTCTGCTCGATCGTGTGGAAACTGTTGCACAGGACCGACTGCATCACCTGGGCGAGCAGATAATCGGAGTAGCGGCAGAACAGGTTGCGGATCAGCCCGGAGCGCATCTTCGCATCTTCGAGAGCCTCCATCGGCACTTTCAGCGCCGGGCCGGCGACGATCACCTGGGCGCGCGCGAAGGCCGGGGCATGACCGCAACTGACGATTCCTCCAGCCGCCCCTTCATGCCCGATCGAGGCAACCTCGATCATCCGGCCGTTCGGCAGGTCGAGGACGAGGCTGATCATCGCAGTGCCGAACGGGAACAGGGTGGAACCGACATGAGCGCCGTGGCGGTGAACGATCTCGCCGACTTCGAGTGGAACCACGGTCCCGAACGGTTCGATCAACGCCCGCGCTTCCGCCGAGAAAGTCGAAAGCAGGCGGTTGTTCGCGAAAGCCTCGTCGAAACGGTCCAACTCGTCGGTCGCTGCGCGGTTCATGTCGGGGAACAGAGTCGCAGGCGGGGCACTTTGTTCCCTAAACGTAACGCACATTAAGATTCGATCGGTTCCACGTCTTCGCGGCTTCCGGCGAGCAGGCAGTCGGCGACAAGCCGGAGCGGACGGACATCGACGTCGCTTCGCCGCTCGTCGATCAGCCTTGCGAAACGCTCGTAGATCTCGGGATATTCGCCGGGCGCGGCGATCTCCTGCGTGGCGCCGTTGATCGAAAGCCGTTCCCCGCCGTCGGTCAGAAGCAATCGCTCGCCGTCGCTTGTCTGGATGTCGATGGTCCATTCCTCGCCTTGCGGCTTTCGCCAGTCGAGGCTCGCGGTGACCGGCCCCTCGGCGACCGGGCTACTGAATTTGATTTCGGCGGCGATCGGCGTCTGGGAAGCTTTCGGGTAGCTTAAAACCGCGCTGTCGATGAACAAGCCGCCGGGGAAGATTCTGGTCGCGATCGAAAAAGCGTTGATACCGGGGTCGAAGACTCCGAAGCCGCCAGCCTCCCAAATCCATTTTTGCCCCGGGTGCCATTTGCGCACATCCTCGTGCCAGCGGATTGCCATCGCGCCGATCCGCTTTCCCGCAAGCATTTCGGCGGCCTTGGCGACCGCGGGATTCTGGCGGGCGTGCCAGGTGGCGTAGAGAGTGCGCTGCTTTGCCTCGGCGAGACAGGCGAGGTCCTCGATCTCCGAGAGAGTCGCGCAAGGCGGCTTTTCCAGGAGCACGTGCAATCCTGCTTCAAGGCACGCCCGGGCGATTTCGTAACGCGGCTTGGGCGGCGTGGTGATCGCCACCGCCTCCAGCGCGTCGACCGATCGGATCAGCTCGCGCCAGTCGGTGAAAGCCGGCTTCGGGCCCTTGCCGGTGCGGCTCGACGAAGCGGCCAGTTCGAACCTGGGGTTCGCGGCGATCGACGGCTGGTGCTGGTCGGCGGCGATCTTGCCGAAGCCGATGATCGCGATTCGGATCGGCTTCACCGCCGCACCGCCTCGACATAGGCGCGTGCCTTCGCGAGCGTCTCCTCGGGCGACTGGCCCGGCTTGTAGAGCCCGCCGCCCAGCCCGAAACCGTCCGCTCCGGCGTCCATCCAGCCGCGAACCGATTCGGGCGTAACCCCGCCGACGACGAGGAACGGCACGTCCTTGGGAAGCACCGCGCGCATCGCCTTCATCACCTTGGGGGTCGCCGCTTCCGCCGGGAACAGCTTCAACGTGTGCGCTCCCGCGTCGAGCGCGGCGAAGGCTTCGGACGGGGTGAAGATTCCGGGGGAGGAGACCATGCCCGCCTCCACCGTCGCCCGGATGACCGCCGGGTTCATGTTCGGCGAGACGATGATCTTTCCGCCCGCGTCGCGGACTTGCTCGACGTCCTTCGTTGTCAGCACCGTGCCCGCACCGATCAGCGCCTCGTCTCCAAAAGCATCCGCGAGCGCGCTTATGCTCGCCATGGGGTCAGGGGAGTTCAGCGGCACTTCGATGATCCGGATGCCGCCTTCGATCAGCGCTCGGCCGGTCTCGACTGCCTCGCCTGGAGTGACTCCGCGAATGATCGCGATCATCGGGCAATGGTTGAAATATCGGTCGAACAGCTCTCTTGCGCTCACGTCAGTCGCTCCACGATGCTTTTCGCTCCGGCGATGAACGCGCGCTCGCCGTCCTTTTGCTCGCTTTGCACTCCCGCGACCTCGAGCGCTTCGGCGTAGAGCGCGGTCAGTTTCGGCGATCCCATGACGATAACGTTCGAAGCGCGCCTCGAGCCGAGGCCGATTCGAACGTCTTCGCCGATCAGGAGCCCGCTTACGAGCGACGCGCCATCGGCTTGCGCGAGGCGTCCGAGCAGGAAACTGGCACGGACCTCGAAAAGCTCCGCCGGAATTCCGTCGCCGGACAATCCCTTCCGGACGCCGGCCCGAAACGCCTCGCCCGGCTTCGCCCAGCCCGACAGAAGGTCGGAAAGGATGCTCCGGTGCCGGAGCATGCTGAACAATTCGCCGGTCATTACTGTCCGGAAGGAAGCGATCCGGCTGCCCGCGACCTCCACCCATTTGTTGTGGGTGCCGGGGTGGCAGACGATACAATCGGGCGGAATTTCTTTCGAGTGGATCGCGCCTGCCAGCTGCACTTCTTCGCCGCGCATGACATCGCAGCGGCCGTCGGAAAGCGAAACTCCGGGGACGATCACCACGTCATCGCCGATCCGGACGAGGCCGCGAACCAGATCGTCGATCCCAGCGGGACACGGAACGTAGGGCGCTTCCACCCAGCCACGGTTGGAGCCGACCATTCCCGCAAGAAGCAGCGGATGGTCGCCGAGGCGTTCCCGGATTTCGGCAATCGCCTGTTCGAATTCGCCGCGCCCGACCGACAGGATCCCCTTGCCGTCCTCGAATTCGGCGGAACCTTTGCCGTCACGGCCGATCAAATAGGCGCGGCGGTTCGTGGTTCCCCAGTCGACCGCGATGAAACCATCTGCCCAGGATGTGCGTCCGCTCATTGGTTGTTTAACTGCGGGAGAGCGACATGGCTCCGCAAGGCGATTCGAAACATCG
>JBDZVP010000065.1:7838-11773 GCA_040255765.1 Sphingomonadales bacterium
ATTCCGGGAAACCGTTTCAACGACGGCAAGACCGATCCGTGGGGCCGGTTCTGGTCGGGGACAATGGACAATGCCGAAAAGGCGGCAACCGGCTCTTTGTACAGGTTCGACGCAGACCTCAGCTGGATGAAGATGGACAGCGGCTACCGGGTCACCAACGGCCCGGCTTTCGACCGCCAGCGCCTTCGCATGTACCACACGGATTCCGCGGCGAAGATCATCTATGTCTTCGACCTCACCGATTCCGGTGCCTTGTCCGACCGGCGGGAGTTTTGCAGCTTCGGTCAGCAGGACGGCTCCCCCGACGGCATGACCGTGGACAGGGACGGGCACCTGTGGGTCTGCTTCTGGGATGGATGGTGCATTCGGCGCCTGTCGCCCGCGGGGGCAGTCGTGGACCGGATCGAAATGCCGGTACAGCGGCCGACCAGTTGCACATTCGGCGGGCCCGATCTCGACCGCCTTTACGTCACATCGGCCCGGCGGGGGCTCGATGAGGATTCACTTCGAATGCAACCATGTGCGGGCGGACTGTTTTTAGTGGATACGGGAGTCCGTGGCATATCCGAAACGAGTTTCGCGGGCTGACGGCAAAGGCGAGCCGCTGAAGGAGAAAGACCCATCGCCAACTTCATGTTCGCGACCGGGATCGAAAACAGCATCCCGACGATCAACGACGGCAAGACTCGAATCGACGAGATGGATGTCTGCGGCCATTACAAGTTCTGGCGCGAGGATTTCGACGCGGTCCAGGAGCTGGGGATCCACTACCTCCGCTACGGGCCGCCGCTTCACAAGACCTTCCTCGCGCCCAACAAATATGACTGGGATTTCGCGGACAAGACCTTCGACGAAATCAAGCGCCGCGACATTACGCCGATCGTCGACCTCTGCCATTTCGGCGTTCCCGACTGGATCGGCAATTTCCAGAACGGCGATTTTCCACGGCTGTTCGCTGACTATGCGGCGGCCTTCGCCGAGCGCTTCCCTTGGGTCCAGCTCTATACCCCGGTAAACGAGATGTTCATCTGCGCGATGTTCTCGGCGAAATACGGCTGGTGGAACGAGCAGCTTCGGAGCGACAAGGCGTTCGTCACCGCGCTCAAGCATATCGTCAAAGCCAATGTTCTGGCGATGCTTGCGATCCTGAAGCGGCGGGCCGACGCGATCTTCATCCAGTCGGAATCCTCGGAATATTTCCACGCCGACAGTCCCAAGGCGATCCACATCGCCGAGCAACTGAACTCACGCCGATTCCTGTCGCTCGACCTCAATTACGGGCGCCGGGTCGACAGCGACATGTACGAATATCTGATGGATAACGGCATGACGCAGGAGGAATATCATTTCTTCCTCCACAACCGGCTGAAGCAGCACTGCATCCTCGGCAATGATTATTACCGGACCAACGAGCACCGCGTGTTCGAGGACGGCCGGACGACGGCGTCCGGCGAGGTGTTCGGCTATACCGAGATCACGCGGCAATATTACAACCGCTATCGGCTCCCGGTCTTCCATACCGAGACGAACCTGTCCGAAGGCCCCGTCGGCGATGAATCGGTCCAGTGGCTCTGGAAGGAATGGGCGAATGTGCTTCGCCTTCGCAACGTCGGCATCCCAACCGTCGGCTTCACCTGGTACAGCCTCACCGACCAGGTCGACTGGGACACTGCGCTTCGCGAGCAGAACGGCCACGTGAACCCGCTCGGCCTCTATGATCTCGACCGCAACGTCCGCAACGTCGGGCGGGCCTACAAGCGGCTGATCAAGGACTGGCGCGAGGTGCTTCCGGCCTCGAGCCTGTGCCTCACCGTGCCGGTTGTTTCGCCCTCCCATTATGCCCAGCGGCACGCGCGCGAGCAGGAACAGGAAGCGGCAACCCGGCTCGGGACCGAAGAAATCGATTTCCAGAGTGGGAACGGCAGATGAAGATCGGACGAATCGAGACATTCTACGTCGCTCCGAGATGGCTGTTCGTGCGGATCGAAAGCGACGATGGCGCGGTCGGATGGGGCGAAGCGAGCCTCGAGGGACACGCCGAAGCTGTCGACGGGGCTTTCGAAGCGCTCCGCGACAGGTTCGTGGGCGCCGATCCGTTCCGGATCGAGGATATCTGGCAGGTCGGTTACCGAAGCGGATTCTATCGCGGCGGCCCGGTGCTGATGAGTGCGCTTTCCGGGCTCGACCAGGCTCTGTGGGACCTCAAGGGCAGGGCTCTGAACCTGCCGGTCTGGCAGATGCTCGGAGGCAGGGTCCGCGACAAGATCCGGGCCTATGCCTGGATCGGGGGCGACCGGCCCAACGAGATTGCCGAAGCGGCGAAAGCGCGGGCCGGGCAGGGCTTTTCAGCGGTCAAGATGAACGCAACTCCGGAGATGGACTGGATCGGGACCCCAAGGCTGTTCGACGATGTCCTCGACCGCGTCCAGGCGGCGCAGGCGGCCGGAGTCGATGTCGGGCTCGACTTCCACGGCCGGGTGCATCGCCCGCTTGCGAAGCAGCTCGCCAAGGTGCTCGAGCCGCTCGGGCTCTTGTTCATCGAGGAGCCTTTGCTGTCCGAAAATCCGGAAGGGCTTCGGCAGATCGCCGGGCTGACCTCGATCCCCGTCGCGCTCGGGGAGCGGCTCTATTCGCGTTGGGACTTCAAGCCGTTTTTCGAAAGCGGTGCGGTCGACATCATCCAGCCGGACCTCAGCCATGCCGGCGGGATCACCGAAGTCCGCAAGATCGCGGCCATGGCGGAAGCCTATGACATTGCGGTCGCGCCGCATTGCCCCCTCGGGCCGCTGGCGCTCGCCTCCTGCCTCCAGGTCGCGGCCTGTGCACCGAATGTCGCGATCCAGGAGATGAGCCTCGGCATTCACTATAACGTCGGCGCCGACCTCTTCAGTTACTGCGGCGACAGGAAGCAGCTGACTCCGGCCGACGGCTATCTGGCAATTCCGGCGGGGCCGGGGCTGGGAGTCGATATCGACGAGGACGCGGTTCGCGAATCCGACAAGGACCGCCATCGCTGGCGCAATCCGGTCTGGCGGCTGGAAGACGGAAGTTTCGCGGAGTGGTAGCAGCCGCGGCTAAGCGACGCGGCGGATGGCCTCGTCGCGATAGGGAATCTTGTCGAGCTTGCTGCGAAGATCCTCCAGGCTCGCGTCGGGTTCGACGACGCCGCCGGTGTAGCGGGCGTCGCAATCCGATTCCTCCTGGGTCAGCTCGCGAAGGTAGGACACCGTCAATCGCCGTCCGAAAACGTCGTCGCCGAGCAGCTTGAGCTCGGGCTCCGCTTCCTCGGGAAGGTTGTCGCGAATGGCGACCAGCGTGTTGATGAGGCTGTCGAGCGACGTGTAGTCGCTGATCTCGATGAAGTCTCTGACTCTTCGACCCATTATTCTCTCCCCGGCGCGCGGGGCCCGATTATTGTTGCGTAAAAATCCGGCGCAACGCCTGAATGGCTTTTATCCCCAAGAGAGTTGCGTTGCAGTGAACAATCCGGTCGTCCGGCGTTTAGGAACGGCATGGCCGATACAAATCTGACGCTCTCCTCCGGCATATTGGAATTGCGGCTTAGTCCTTCAATTGGCGGGGCAATTTCCTCTTTCACGTGGCAAGAGGGCGGCGGCCGGTACGCGATATTGCGCGAGAGCCACACTCCGCTTCAAAAAGTCCTCGACGCCTCTTGCTTCCCGCTGGTTCCGTTCGTGAACCGGATTCGCGGCGGATGCTTCACCTTTCGCGGTCGGCAGGTTCGGCTGTCGGCGAACATGGCCGGCGACCCGAGTCCCCTTCACGGGCAGGGCTGGACGAGCCGGTGGAGCGTGGAGTCGTCGGGCGAGGCGGAGGCGGTGTTGGCGTTCGACCATCCACCGGGCGAGTGGCCCTGGGCCTATGAGGCGCGCCAGGAGTTCCGGCTCGAAGCGAATGCCCTCCACCTGCGCCTC
>JBDZVP010000066.1:0-11497 GCA_040255765.1 Sphingomonadales bacterium
GCCCGTCGCGCATCTGCGATCCGAGGGTTCTCGCGGGCAAGTCCATGAAGACAGAAGATAGGCCAAAGCCTATCGTTCCGCGCCCAGCCATTTTCTACGGTTTGCGCGGAGCCTCGATTGTCTGGCCGGCCTGGTAGATCGTCATCCTGGTCGCCGACCCTTCGGCGCCTGCCGTGAAGGCGACCTTGGCGTCGACCTTTTCGACAGAAAACTCGGTCGCGCTTAGCGGGGTCAGCCGCAGCGTCGGCTGGGGGCCGAGCTTCACCGTCAGCCCCTTGTCGTCGAGGAGCACGACCGCCTCGTCGCCTCCAACCATATAGCTGCCGACGTAGCGTTCCAAGGTGGAACGAGGGACGTCGACTGCCTCTGGGGCCGCGGGTACGGGGCCGGCGCGGGTCGCCATCTCCGGCTTGCTTGCGCCGTTCTGGTACATCGCCATCACCGGCGGTGGGCCTGGCTTGATGTCGAACCAGGTAACCCCGCCTTCGTAGAAGTACCGGTTGCTGCCCGCGGGGAAGACCTGCGTGTCACTCCCGCCGCTGCGCCGGGTGTAGAGCTTTCCGTCTTTCTCGAAGAATAGCCGCTCTGCGTCGCCACCTTCGATCTTGTAGACACCGAGGAACGGCTGGACGGCCTTTACGTCGACCGGTTGCGCGTGGAACACCGGGAACGGGTCGCCGATGGCAAGCATCGCCAGCTTGCTTGCAACCATGCCCGGCTCGGTTCTCGGCGGCAGGCTATTCACGAAAACTGCGACGAACACATCCTTCTCGGGGACGTAGACGGACGAGGTGATGAATCCGAAAATGCCGCCGTCGTGACCGATCGTGGGATGGCCTCGAATGTCGCCCAGCGCCATTCCGAACCCATACGGCCATTCCTTCCCGTCGCTGGTCTTTGTCGGCGTGATCATCGCCTTGTAGGAATCCGCGTCGAGGACGCGTCCGTGGTGAAGAGCATTGGCCCAGGTCGCCAGGTCTCCGACTGTTCCGATCAGGGCGCCCGCCGCTCCGGGAACACTCATGTCGATCTTCGGTGAAGCGCCGGCCTTGCCGTCGTCGCCGATCGCATAGCCAACCGCCATGTTGGGAGTCGTCGACTCCGCGGTCCCGTAACGAAGCGTGCTGACGTGGAGCGGGACCGCGATCCGGTCGTGAACGGCCTGGTACCAGGGCTTGCCGGTCACCTTCTCGATGATCGCTCCGACCAGGATGTAGCCGCTATTGTTATAGGCCCAGGTCTCGCCCGGCTTCGTCACCTGCGGCTTGTCCTTGAACACGTCGATCAGCTGCTGGGTCGTGTAGGGCCGGTTAGTGTTGGCCTCGACCATCCAGCCGGGGATGTCGGTATAGGACTGGATCCCGCTGGTGTGGTTCAAAAGCTCGCGGACGGTCGCGCTCGCGCCCGGCTGCGGATAATCGGGAAGGAACTTGGACAAGGGGTCATCGAGCGAGAGCTTCCCTTCGTGGATCAGCTGAAGCAGCACCGCCGCCGAGAATTGCTTGGTGATCGATCCGATGCGGAAGACGGTGTTCGGAGTGATCGGGGTCTTCGTCTCGACATTGGCGAGGCCCCTGCCCCGCTCATAGACCGTCTTGCCGCCCTCGGTGACGATGACCGCCCCGCCGGGGCCGTCGGCGGGCCAGGCCTGCTCGACGATTTGATCGGCTTTGGCCGAGAAATCGGCCGGAACCGCAACCGCCGGAGTCGCCAGGGCAAGCGCCGCCGCCGAAAGTCCCACTCCAAGTCCGATTTTCATGCCCACGCCTCCGTCTTTCAGGCGTGTGCTATGGTGCTAATACAGCGAAGTCAAATCAGCTCGGCTCGACGATTCTCAGCCCGAGCTCGCGAAGATGCCGGGCTGGAACTTCCGCGGGCGCATTCATCATCAGATCCTCGGCCTTCTGGGTCATCGGGAAGAGGATGACCTCGCGGATGTTCGGCTCGTCCGCGAGAAGCATGACGATCCGGTCGATTCCCGGCGCGGAGCCTCCGTGCGGAGGGGCGCCAAACTTGAACGCATTGATCATGCCGGAGAAATTCTCGTCCACCTGCTCCTTCGAGTAGCCGGCGATCTCGAACGCCTTGTACATGATGTCGGGCCGGTGGTTGCGGATCGCGCCGCTCGACAGCTCCACGCCGTTACAGACGATGTCATACTGCCAGGCGAGGATCTCGAGCGGGTCCTTGGTCTCCAGTGCCTCGAGCCCGCCCTGCGGCATCGAGAAGGGGTTGTGGCTGAAGTCGACCTTTTTGAGGTCCTCGTCATATTCGTACATCGGGAAATCGACGATCCAGCAGAAGCGATACGCGCCGTCCTCGATCAGGCCGAGCTGTTCGCCCACGCGGGTGCGCGCGAGTCCCGCCAGCTTCGCGGCTTCCGCCTCCTTGCCCGCAGCGAAGAAGATTCCGTCATCGGGGCCGAGACCCATTTCACCGGCGAGCTTGTCCATGCCCTCGGTGCCGTGATTCTTGGCAATTGGGCCGCCCCACTCGCCGCCCTTGCGGGTCGCATAGCCAAGCCCGGCGAAGCCCTCGCCGCGCGCCCAGTCGTTCATGTCGTCGAAGAACTTGCGGCTCTTGTCGGCGGTGTTCGGCGCCGGAACCGCGCGGACCACTCCGCCGCCTTCGACGATCTTGGCGAACAGGCCGAAACCCGAACCTTGGAAGTGGCCGCCGACGTCGTGCACGAGCAGCGGATTGCGAAGGTCCGGCTTGTCGCTGCCGTATTTCAGGATCGCATCCTTGTACGGGATTCGCGGAAACTCTCCGGCTTTCGTGACCGTCTTGCCGTTGGCGAATTCCTCGAACACGCCGGCGAGAACCGGCTCGATCGCCTGGAACACGTCTTCCTGGGTGACGAAACTCATCTCGAAATCGAGCTGGTAGAATTCCCCCGGAGAGCGGTCGGCGCGCGCGTCCTCGTCGCGGAAGCAGGGCGCGATCTGGAAATATTTGTCGAAGCCCGCGACCATGATCAGCTGCTTGAACATCTGCGGCGCCTGCGGGAGCGCGTAGAACTTGCCCGGATGAACCCGGCTCGGGACCAGATAGTCGCGTGCGCCCTCCGGCGAGCTCGCGGTCAGAATCGGGGTCTGGAATTCCATGAACCCCTGCTCGATCATCCGCCGGCGGATCGAGGCGATCACCGCGGAGCGAAGCATGATGTTGCGGTGCATCTGCTCGCGGCGAAGATCGAGATAGCGATAGGTGAGACGGATTTCTTCCGGATAGTCGGCCTCTCCGGCCACCGGCATCGGGAGCTCGGCCGCCTGCGACTGGACTTCGACCTCTCTGGCGACGACTTCGATCTCGCCGGTCGGAAGCTTCGGGTTCACCGCTTCCGGAGAGCGGGCGACCACCTCTCCAGTGACCGTGATCACCGACTCGACTCGGAGCGAATCGAGCAATTTCTGGACCGGATTGTCCTGGTCGGCGACGATTTGGGTCACGCCGTAATGGTCGCGAAGGTCGATAAACAGCACCCCACCATGGTCGCGCTTGCGATGGATCCAGCCGGACAGCCGCACCGTTTTACCAACGTCGGTCGAGCGCAGTTCAGCGCAGGTCTGGGTACGGTAGGCGTGCATGGGCTCCACTCGTCATACCGGCGAAGGCCGGGATCTCAGGTCAAAAGGTCGCAGCGGTCTCGCTGGGGTCCCAGCCTCCGCTGGGACGACGCGCGGCGCTTCGCCGTTCAGCTGGCACTTTGTCAAGGCGCCGCACCGCGCTATGGCGCCGCCAACTCCGATGAAAATTCACCCCCTGATCACCGAATCCGCCGCGCTTGCCGAACTTGTAGAGCGCCTGTCGAAGCATCCGTTTGTCGCCGTGGACACCGAGTTCATGCGCGAGAACACCTATTGGCCGGACCTGTGCCTGATCCAGATCGCGAGCATTGAGGAAGCCGCAGCGATCGACCCCAAGGCAGAGGGAATCGACCTCAAGCCCCTGCTCGACCTGCTGGTCGAGAACGCGGATGTGCTGAAGGTCTTCCACGCCGGCAGCCAGGACCTGGAGATCGTCCATAACCTGACGGGGAAGATGCCCAAGTCCCTGTTCGACACCCAGATCGCCGCAATGGCGCTCGGGCACGGTGAGCAGGTCGGCTATTCCAACCTCATCGAATCGATGCTCGGCCATAGCCTCGACAAGGGCGCCCGCTTTACCGACTGGAGCCGCCGGCCGCTCGAGAAGAGGCAGATCGAATATGCGATCGCCGACGTCACTCACCTTGCGAAAATCTTCCCGAGACTGGTCGAGAAGCTGAAGAAAACGGGTCGAGGCGCCTGGCTTGACGAGGAGATGGAGCGACTCGCCGATCCCTCGCATTTCGCGTTCGAACCGGAAGACGCCTGGAAGCGGCTTCGCCTTCCGAGCCGCAACCCGGCGGTTCTCGGGCGGCTTCGCGCGCTTGCCGGATGGCGGGAAACAGAGGCCCGGACCAAGAACATTCCGCGCGGCCGGATCGTCAAGGACGATACGCTGGTCGAGCTTGCCGCCCATCCGCCCAAGACTCAGGAAGACCTTGCGAAGGTTCGCGGCCTGTCGGCCGGATGGAAGTCGAACGACATTGGCGGGCGCCTGATGGCCGCGCTCGACAAGGCAAAACCCTTCGAGCCCGACGAGATGCCGTCGCGCGAGCCGCGCCGCCCGGGTCTCACCAAGGATGCAGCCCTGGTCAGCGATCTTCTCAAGCTCCTGCTCAAGATCCGCGCCAAGGAAAGCGGGGTTGCACCGCGGTTGATTGCTCGGAGTGACGATCTTGAATCGCTCGCGGCCGGGGTGCGCGATTTGAACATCTTGAAGGGCTGGCGGTTTGAAGAATTCGGGCGAGACGCGCTCGACCTGGTCGAAGGCCGGCTCGGATTTGCGATAGAGAACGGCAAGCTGAAAATGAGCAGGCTTGTCGAGAAGGTAGAGGCATGACGGGACAAATCGCGATCGGAGCAGCGACCCTGCTGCTGGCGGCCTGCGCGACCGCACCGGCGCCCGCACCCCAGCCGCCGGCTGACTCGCCACCTCAGCACGGCGCCACGCCGGGCCACCGGTGCGATCCAGTCAACATCCAGCAGTTCGTCGGGCAGCAGAAAAGCGATGCGGTGGAACAAAACATGCTCCGAGTGTCGGGGGCGTCGACCGTTCGCTGGGTTCCGCCGAACACTGCGATCACGATGGAATTCCGCTACGACCGGCTAACGGTTTATCTCGACTCCCGTGGCGTAATCGATCGGATCAGCTGTAGCTGATCGCCTAGGAATCGATCATCCCGGCGTCGATGAGCGCCTTTCGGATCGTCGGCAGGCTAAGACGCGCCCTTTCCGCGATTGCGAAGCGGTCCACTGTCTCGACCGCGCGCTCGACGGTCCAATAATCGCGGGACAGCCGCTCCGCCATGAAGCGGAGCGCTTCGCCGGGGATGTGAAGTCCGCGATCGGCGAAATGCAGTTGGATCAGCGCCTTAAACAAGCGGTCGTCGGGTTCGCTGATCCGCGTGATCGGAGTGACCGCGATCCGGGTCCGGAGGTCGGGCAGGCTGATTGCCCATTCCGGCGGCGAGCGATCGACGATCATCACCAGCGGACGGCCGCTTTCCTGCGCAGCGTTCCAGGCGTGGAAAAGCTCTTCCTCATCGGCCCGGTCGGCCTGGTCGATCAGGCGGCCGCCTACCCGCTCGACGAAGCCGCGCGCGAGGAGACTTCTTCCTGACCTTCGCGGGCCAGTGAGCATCGTCGCCTTGACCGGCCAGAGACTCCATTTGCGGAAATGCTCGAACGCCTCGCGATTGGCGTCCGAAACAATCAGGCGCGATTCGCCCTGACTCTGCGGCCAGTCGAGCGGGAGCGCGATCTGCTCCCTCTTGTCGGTCACTGGCCCGGAGCCCCCGTCTTGGGCGTATCCACGACGCCGACCCTGTTTTGCGCTTGCGGTTGAACGGTGTTCGCCGGCGATTGCGGTTGCTGGACGGCGGGGGCTGGCGTTTTGACGTACATCTTCAGCTGTCCGCCACCGATGTCGACGCCCCAGCCTCGGGCCGTGAGGATTGACCGCAGGGCGACGAGGTCGCCGCGATAACTCACGTAGAAGTAGCTGGTGTCGCCGATTCCGATGTTCACCTGCTGGACGAGATCGACTCCCGGAACTGCGCGAAGATGCGCCAGGGCGCTGTTGTAAGTCGCCGCATTGGGCGTGACCACCGCCACCTGGTAGCGAACCGGCGCGTGCTGCTCCTGCTGCTGCTCCGGCGGCGGCGGCGGAGGCGGCGGCAGGTTGAGCGTCGAATCCCGCCTAAGAGCGCCGGCATTGAACGCGGTGGTGAAGACCTGGTCCATCCGGCGAACCCCTTCCGCCATCATCGCGGCAATCCCGGCGCTGTTCGGAGCGGTCAGCGAGAACCCGCCGACGATCTCTCCGTCGGGGCCGTGGCGGCCGATGAAATCCGCCTTCGCCGGGCCGCCGGGGTAGAGACGATGGACACGGACTTCGGCGACAAGAACGTCGGCGGCGCCGTATAGGTCAAGGATGTTGCGCCACCAGCCGCGTCCCGGCCGCCGGGTCTGGTCGGCGTTGATCAGCAGCGGATCGGCACCCAGACCGCTCACCCGCACATAGTCGATCGGGCTCTGCGATGTCCGGAATTCCGCCCACGCCCTCTGCCACGGGTTACGCAGTTCGACGCTGGTCGCGGTACCGGCGCTGATCGTGACGGGGATCAGCAGCATAGGCTGCGATCGCTCGCTTACCCCCGGGATTCCGAGAAGCTGGCCCGCCCGGGCCCGGTCGAACAGAATGCCGAGGTCGGCGATATAGCGGTTCGGACCGATGCGCTCGCGATCGATGATGATCGAGCTGACAATGTCGTCCAGTTGCGAATCCGACAGGTTCGGCGCTTGCGCGACCGGAAGACCGTGGCTTTTCGCCCACAGCATCTTGAAGCCCTGCCGCTGGGCGATTCGCCAGCCGGCAAAGCGCGCCGACTGTGCGTCCTTGCCGCCGACATCGACGTGTATCCCGTCGATTTCCAGCGTTCCGGAGCTGTCGAGCGGGAGGATTCCGCGCTCTCCGGCTTCCATCTGCGCAAAAAGAACCCCGCCGACGGCGAGGCCAAGGAGCGCGACGAATGCTGCAACGAACCAGGAGCGACGAGCCATTGAGGCCCGCTTTTGGCGACAACAGCGTGGAAATCCAAGCCGCTTGTGGCTAGGCGGCGACGCAATGTCGCAAAAGCCGCTCACCTACAAAGATGCCGGAGTGTCGATCGACGCCGGAAATGCACTCGTCAAGGCGATCGGGCCGCTCGCTCGCTCGACCGCGCGGCCGGGCGCCGATGCCGAGCTTGGCGGCTTCGGCGGGATCTTCGACCTCAAGGCCGCGGGCTATCGCGATCCGCTACTGGTTGCTGCCAACGACGGCGTCGGGACCAAGCTCAAGCTGGCGATCGACCTCGGCCGGCACGGCGGAGTCGGCATCGACCTCGTTGCGATGTGCGCCAACGACCTGATCGTCCAGGGCGCCGAGCCCTTGTTCTTCCTCGACTATTTTGCCTCCGGCAAGCTCGACGCCGAGGTTGCGGAAGCCGTGGTCGAATCGATCGCGGAGGGTTGCGTCCAGGCCGGCTGCGCGTTGATCGGGGGCGAAACGGCAGAAATGCCGGGCATGTACTCAGGCGGCGATTACGACCTCGCGGGCTTTTGTGTCGGCGCGGTCGAGCGCGGCGACCTTCTCGACGGAAGCAAGATCGCGCACGGCGATGTCATCGTCGGGATCGCAAGCTCGGGGGTCCACAGCAACGGTTTCTCGCTGGTCCGCCGAATCATCGCGGAGAACCAGTGGGATCTTGCCGCGGAAGCGCCCTTCCTTCCCGGCGTGAGTCTCGGCGAGGCGCTTCTCCAGCCGACGCGGATTTACGTGAAGCCCCTGCTGCCGTTGATCCGGGAAGGGCTCATTCATGGCCTGGCCCACATTACCGGCGGCGGCCTTCTCGAAAACGTCCCGCGGGTCCTTCCCAAGGGCTGCCGTGCCGAGATCGAGACAAGGCTTTGGGAGTTCCCGCCAATGTTCGCGTTACTCCAGGAAGGAGGAGCGATCGCCGCCGAGGAGATGGCGCGGACGTTCAATTGCGGGATCGGGATGGTCGCGATCGCCAGCGAATCGGATGCCGACGCAGTGATTTCACGGCTTGAGCAGTCAGGCGAGAAAGCGCGCGTGATCGGGCGAGTCGAGGCCGGGACGCGCGGATGCACCGTGAACGGGGCCGCTGGGACGTGGAATTCGGCTCGCGAGTGGACCGCTTCGCACGATGCCTGAAGCGGAACGTGACAAGCGTCGGGTAGCGGTGCTGATTTCGGGACGCGGGAGCAACATGAAGGCGATTGTCGAGCAGGCAAATGGCTATGAGGTGGTGCTGGTGGCATCCAACAAGCCGTTCGCCCCCGGCCTCGCCTGGGCCCGCGCGCAAGCGATCCCGACCTGGACCTGGGACAGCCGCGGGGTAGACAAGGCCGAATGGGAGGCCGCGCTCGAGCAATCGCTTGAAGATCACCGTATCGGCACGATCGCGCTCGCCGGATTCATGCGGATCCTGTCGCCCGAGTTCACGCGCAAATGGGCAGGCCGGATCCTGAACATCCACCCCTCGCTCCTTCCCAAGTACCGGGGGCTGGACACGCACAAGCGGGCAATCGAGGCTGGAGACAGTGTCGGCGGCTGCAGCGTCCATCTCGTGACCGAAGAGCTCGATTCCGGCGAAATTCTGGCCCAGGCCGAAGTCCCGATTCTGGCTGGAGACACGGAGGCGACGCTGAAAGCCAGGGTGCTGGAATCCGAGCATCGGCTTTATCCGAAGGCGCTGGCGGAGTTCGTTGCAGGATGACCGATGCCCTCGCCCGGGTCCGCGCCTCCGCGCTGGAGCTTCCCGAGACCGAGGAACGCCTCTCCCACGGGCAGCCGACATTTTTCGTCGCCGGCAAGCAATTCGCGCAGTTCAGGGATAATCACCATGGCGACGGGCGAACGGTCGTCTGCGTCCGAACCAGCGGAGTCGACGAGCAGGCGATGCTGATCGAGGCCGCGCCGGATACCTACTCGCGGCCCGCCTATCTTGGCCCGTCGGGCTGGGTGGGTCTTAACCTTGCCGGCGACAATATCGACTGGGAGCTGGTTGACAGCCGGATCGGCAGAAGCTGGGAGCTTGCCGCGCCGCGCCGCCTGCTCGAGATGGGCGGACGATGAGCGAAAGCGGCGAAGAGCAGGCACGCCGCAGGCGGCTGCGCTGGATTAGCCTGGGCGAGGCCATAGCGATCGCTGCGCTCGTCATCTCCGGGCTCGGCCTGTGGCGCGAGTGGAGCAAGGACGACTCGCCGTCGACGACGACTGTTATCGAGAAAAGGCAGGCGATCCCCCTGACTCTTCGCTCCAAAGCCGGAGACGACGGCCGGAGTCTCATCCTGAGTCCGGTCGAGCCCAGCCACGCGCTCGAATCGCTGACGCTCGCAATCAAGGGCGCCGACCAGATCGAGGTTGGAAGCGATGGCCAGCTCGAGGCACAACAGGTCGAACGCGCTCTCGGCGACGCGGACCGGGACAAGAAAGGCGCACAATCCGTCCAAGTGCGAATCGAGACCCGCTACGTCGAGATGGGCAAGGACAAGACGTCGGTGGGAAATTACCGGCTGACCTATCGCTGGGAAGGCGGTGGCCTGTTCGGCGGCCACTCGCTCCGGCTCGTCAGCCTCAGCCGAGGCTAAGCCAGGCGGGGCTGGACAGGCCGTCGCGGATATGCGGCACTGCGGGACATGCGGCCAATCCATCTGGTCCTGACGGCAATCGTCATCCTGATCGAGCTGGCGGTGCTTGCTCGGGCGATCATCCGGCCGCATCGGGAGCCGGCGTCGCGGCTGGCCTGGGTCATCATCATTATCTTCGCGCCGGTGGCCGGTGCCCTCGCCTATCTCTTCCTCGGTGAAACCCGGATGCGGCGCCGCCGCTTCGGCCAGACGATCGATGCCGGCCTTCCCCGTCCACCGCCCGACAAGTCGGTCGTCGCCGAACTGAAGCGGACGCCGCATAGCGCCCCCTTTACGCTCGCCCGAACCGTCAACCGGATCGGTCCGACAGGAGAGAACAGCGCCTCGCTCGCCGTCGATAGCGACAGCGCTATCGACGGGATGGTCGCCGACATCGACTCCGCGGAGCGCCACGTCCACCTCACCACCTATATCTGGCTCGAGGACGGTAATGGCCTCAAAATGAAGGACTCGCTCGTCCGCGCGGCGAGGCGCGGGGTCAGGGTCCGGGTCCTAGCCGACGCGCTCGGGTCACACCGGTTCATTCGCTCGAAGCACTGGCCCGATCTGATTGCCAGCGGAGCGGAAATGCGCGCGGCACTTCCGTTCGGGAACCTGTTTCGGCTGTTACTTCGCGGCCGGGTCGACCTTCGCAATCACCGCAAGTCGCTGATCGTCGACAATCGCCTGTCGTGGGTCGGGAGCCAGAATCTCGCCGACCCCGAATTCCGGATCAAGCCGCGCTTCGCCCCGTGGGTCGACATCATGACCCGGTGGGAAGGCCCGGTCGCGATGGACTGCCAGTTCCTGTTCGTCTCCGACTGGATGGGCGAGGGCGGCGAGGACATCAGCGCCTGCCTGGCGGAGGCTCCACGCGTCTCGGGCAGCGGCAACATTCCCGCACAAGTGATTGGGACCGGACCAATTTTTTCCTACGATGCGATGCCGAGCTGCTTTTCCGAGCTGATACATTCGGCCCGGGAAGAGCTGGTGGTGACCACTCCCTATTTCATCCCAGACGAGCAGTTGCTCTACGCTTTGACATCGGCAGCGCGCCGGGGGGTTAGGACCATCCTCGTGTTTCCAAAGCGCAACGACAGCCGCTTCGTCGCGGGCGCAAGCCGAAGCTATTACGGCGACCTCATCAAGGCTGGCGCGCAGATTTTCGAGTTCCGGCCCGGCCTTCTTCACGCCAAGACGATGGTCGTCGACCGCACGGTCGCGCTGATCGGCTCCGCCAACCTCGACCGACGCAGCTTCGAGCTCAATTTCGAGAACAATATCCTGTTCTCGGACACCGGGTTCGCAGCCGAGATCCGGTCCCGGCAGGACGATTATATCGCACAGTCGGACGCCGTGACGGCGGAAGACATCAGCAGCTGCGGCCTCGGGACTCGGCTTTGGCGGAACACCCTGGCGATGCTCAGCCCGCTCCTCTGATCAGCCGACGATCTCAGCGGGTTCGAAGAAGAACGCAATCTCGATCTTCGCATTCTCCTCGCTGTCGGAGCCGTGCACCGAATTGGCTTCGATCGATTCTGCATAAGCCTTGCGGATGGTGCCTTCTGCGGCATCCGCCGGATTGGTCGCGCCCATCACGTCGCGGTTGCTCTTCACTGCATCCTCGCCCTCGAGGACCTGGACCACCACCGGGCCGGAGGTCATGAAGGTGCAGAGGTCGTTGTAGAAGGGCCGTTCCTTGTGCACGGCAT
>JBDZVP010000067.1:0-3163 GCA_040255765.1 Sphingomonadales bacterium
GCTCGAACGGTCGTCGAAGAAAATGCTGCTCGGCTGGGGCGAAGCGAAACAGGCGTTGCCGGAGGCGTAAGGAGTTCAGTTGCTGATAAGCAATTCGCCCCTTGGGTGTTGGAGCGGAATGGCGGGTGGCACGGTGGGGTTGCTCGGATAGCTCCGTCCATCGAATCGCATACGCGCTGTATATGATTTGCGAATGCCGCCACCGCTCACTGTCACGCCAATATCGCGCCACCCGTGCGATCTTGTAGGCAGCAATCGAATTGGAAGCTGAGTAACCGTCGATCGCATGACGATCCGGTAGGTCTTGGCTGTGGGAGACAGCACATACAAAACGCATCCACCGCTGCCGCAATCGTCTGGACCAGTCGAATAAACGAGGATTTCCCTGCGGCCGTCGCCGTTCAGATCGGCCGTCGCAGTGCGATAGCTCTTCAGATGGAAACGCTGTCGAATGAACCGTTCGCCAGGAGCCGGCAGCGTGCCCGATCCAGCAGCGAAGAGAAGGGCTAAGGCAATCATCGAATTTCGCTCAGCTCCACGCCTTTCGTTTCTCGTGCGAGCAGCGCGCTTACACCGCTGATCGCGCAGGCGATGGCTACGTAGATCGAGACCGGCACCGACGATGCGAAGTCCTTGTACAGCCAGAGCGCGATGATCGGGGCCAGTGAGCCCGCGAAGATGGCGGTGAGCTGATACGCGATCGACACGCCGGAATAGCGGATCCGAGTCGGGAACAGCTCGGTGATAAACGCGGCTTGCGGCGCATACATCGACGCGTGGAGGATGAGGGCGATGATGATTGCGAAGATGATCGCCGTGTCGCTCCCGCTCGCAAGCATCGGGAAGAACAGGAAGCTGAAGATGGCGAGGCCGAACGCGCCGAAGGCATAGACCGGGCGGCGGCCGATGCGGTCGGAGAGGATCGCGAGCAGGGGGATTGCGACGAACTGGACCGCGGCGCCGATCAGCAAGGCGTCGAGCGCGAGGCTCCGGGTCTCCGCGGCGACATCGACCAGGAAGGTCAGCGAGAAAACGGTGATGATGTAATAGCCGATATTCTCGCCGACACGGAGGCCCGCGCCGAGCAGGACCGCGCGCGGGCGCTCGCGGAAGACGTCCATCGCAGGAAGCTTCGGCGGGATCTCCGCTTCGTCGAGCTGCGCCTGGAACGCCGGAGTCTCCGCGACCCGGTTGCGGATGTACCAGCCGATGATGACGAGAAGGCCTGAGAGCAGGAACGGAATCCGCCAGCCCCAGGCGATGAAATCCGCCTCGCTCTGAAGCCCGGCGAACAGCGCGAGGATTCCCGCCGAGAGAAGGCTTCCGAGCGGGACGCCCGCCTGCGGCCAGCTCGCCCAGAATCCGCGGCGTTTCGAATCGCCATATTCGGCGGCGAGCAACACCGCTCCGCCCCATTCGCCGCCGACGGCGAAGCCCTGGAAGACGCGAAGCACGATGAGCCCGATCGGCGCCCATACGCCGATGCTCGCGTAGCTCGGCAGCAGCCCGATCAGAACTGTCGCGATGCCCATCAGCACGAGGCTCCACATCAGCAATTTCTTGCGGCCGATGCGGTCGCCGAAATGGCCGAAGACGATCCCGCCGAGCGGCCTCGCGACGAAGCCGACCGCGTAGGTCGCGAAGGCGAGCAACGTGCCGACCAGCGGGTCGAAGGAGGGAAAGAACAGCTTGTTGAAGACCAGCGCGGCGGCGGCGCCGTAGAGGAAGAAATCGTACCATTCGATGGTGGTGCCGATCAGGCTGGCGGCGATAACCCGGCCGATCGGGGTGCGCTCTTTGGATGCGGTCATGCCGCATCTTGCACCGCTGATGCGTCTTCGGTCCAGAGCGGCGGAGAGGGGAGGTCTCCGCCGCCCTGAATCACACTAGGCCGCTTGCTTCCACTTCGGCTCGAGCTCGACGTGGGCCGGGCAGGGCGCGACCGCCTTTTGCGGCAAGCCCGCGAGCTCGTTGGCGAAGCCGTGGTTGACGTCGCGGTGGTGCGCTTCGTCGGCGCGAACCACGAGTACCACGTCGCGCAGGGTCGCGCTTTCGGGAAGGCCCCAATAGCGCTTGGCGAGTTCGGGCGCCGGCACGTTCTTCGACCGGCCTTCGTCGATCTCGGCGAGATAGTGGGTGTAGCTGATCACCGCTTCTTCCTCGAAATAGCCGACGACGCGGTGCGCGGTCTTCTTGCTGACGAGGTAGAGCGCGAAGAAGAAGCAATAGAAGACCCACTGGACGCCGATGATGATCGCGCGCTCGAACAGGGTCGGCTTGCTGATCTCGATGAAGGTCATCAGGTGCATCCGCTCGTTCTCGGCTTCGTCCATCAGGGTGCGGATCCAGCCCTGGTCGTCGCACATGCGGCGGAGGCAGTGGAGGTGGTTGATCGTTGCTCCCACCATCCCCGGCACCGCCGCGACGGTCTCGAGAACCACTGCGCGGTGGCCGTAGCGCTCGGCGAAGAATGTGTCCGCGCACCATCGAAGCAGCTTGGTGAAGCCAAACGCGATCCGGTCGGAAACGCCCTTCGGGCTGTGGTGGATGGAAAGGTCGATAAACGGCGCGGACATTGTCTTCTCCGATTGCAGCGATGTTGCTGAGCCGCGAAATAGGACTGGCGCGGAGCGAATGAATTACGGTCTTTCCCCTAGGGCGCGGGCTGGACCGTCGTGGCCCGGCGGTTACAACTGCGGCCATGCGCAAAATCCTCCTCGCTCCGCTCCTCATTCTCCTCACAGCAGCGAACACGCCGGCTGATCTCGCGCGTCTGAGAAGCGAAGCGGCGAAGGTGACGATCGTCCGCGACGACTGGGGAATCGCGCACGTCAGCGGCCCGACCGACGCCGACGCGGTGTTCGGGATGATTTACGCGCAGGCGGAAGACGACTTTCCGCGCATCGAGGCGAACTATCTGACGGCGCTCGGGCGAACGGCGGAAGCCGAAGGCGAGAAGGCGATCTGGAAGGACTTGCGGGCGCGGCTTTACGTCAGCGACGCGAAGCTGAGGCAAGAATATGCGCGAAGCCCGGAATGGCTGAAGAAGCTGATGAATGCCTGGGCGGACGGCCTGAATTACTATCTCGCCACCCACCCCGACGTTCGGCCGAAAGTGCTTACGCATTTCGAGCCGTGGATGGCGCTGAGCTTCACCGAAGGG
>JBDZVP010000067.1:3263-11382 GCA_040255765.1 Sphingomonadales bacterium
GCCGAAAGTGCTTACGCATTTCGAGCCGTGGATGGCGCTGAGCTTCACCGAAGGGAGCATCGGCGGCGACATCGAATCCATCGATCTGGACAAGCTGCGCGACTTCTATTCGGCGGGCCACCCGCAACTTGCTTCAATCGCATTCGAAAAGCCGGCGCTGACCGACACTCTGGAGCACCAGAATTCGAACGGCATCGCCATCGCGCCGAGGATCACCGCGGATGGCCATGCGCTGCTCCTGATCAACCCGCACACCACTTTCTTCTTCCGCTCCGAGCTGCAGATGAAGAGCGACGAGGGGCTCAATGCCTACGGCGCCGTCACCTGGGGCCAGTTCTTCGTCTACCAGGGCTTGAACCCGCACACCGGCTGGATGCACACGTCGACGGGTGCCGATTCGATCGACGAGTTCGCCTATGACGTCAGGCAGCCGGAGCTCGGGCCGCGCTACCGCTTCGGCAACGAGTGGCGTCCGATGGAGCAGAAGCCGGTCACGATCCGGTACAGGAAGCCGGACGGCGGCTTCGGCTCACGGACCTTCACGACCTATTCCACGCATCGCGGGCCGATCGTTCGCTCGGAGAATGGGAAGTGGATTGCCTTCGCGATCATGGACAGGCCGATCAGGGCGCTGGAGCAATCGTACCTGAGAACCAAGACCAGCGACCTCGCCTCCTATCTCAAGGTCGCGGACCTGAAGGCGAACAGCTCCAACAACACTTTGTTTGCGGACGACAAGGGCAATATCGCCTATCTCCATCCGCAGTTCGTGCCGGTCCGCGACGACCGTTTCGATTATACCAAGCCGGTGGACGGAAGCGATCCGCGCACGGACTGGAAGGGCGACACGCCGGTCGACAAGCTGCCGAACGCGATCAACCCGCCCAACGGATGGGTCGACAACAACAATAATGCGCCTTGGTCGACGGCCGGGTCCTACAGCCCGAAGCCTCACGACTTCCCCAAATATATGGATCAGTTCGGGGAGAATTATCGCGGGCTTCACGCCTTGCGGATGCTCGAGGGGAGCAGCGGCTGGACCGCGGACAAGCTGAATGCAGCGGCATTCGACAGCTACCAGCCGGGGTTCGAGGCGCTAATCCCGCCGCTCTTCCAGGCGTATGATGCGCTGCCCGCCGCGGACGCGAGGAAGGCGAAGCTGGCGGGGCCGATCGCTGCGCTTCGCGACTGGGACTATCGCTGGGGCGCGGACTCGGTGCCGCAGTCGCTGGCGATGTTTTACGGACGGAAGCTCTATGCCCGGCTCAAGGCCGAGCCCGGCGAGGTTACCAACAAGAAATATATGCGGCTGGCACGCGATACGTCGCCCGAGGACAAGCTGGCCGCGCTGGCCGACGCGGTCGACTGGCTTCAGCGGGACTTCGGTAAGTGGCAGGTGCCGTGGGGAGAGATCAACCGCTTCCAGCGGATATCGTCAGCGATCGATCATCCGTTCGACGATGCCGCGCCGAGCTTCCCGGTTCCGTTCGCGGACGGCAATTTCGGATCGCTCGCTTCGTTCAAGTCGGATCAGCGCCCGGGCACCAAGAAATGGTACGGCTATCACGGCAACAGCTTCGTCGCGATCGTCGAGTTCGGGCCCAAGGTGAGTGCTCGCGCGGTCAAGGTGGGCGGCGAGAGCGGCCATGCGGATTCGAAGCACTTCACGGACCAGATGCCGCGCTACGCGTCAGGCGCTCTCCGCCAGGTCTATTTCTGGCCGGAGCAGCTCAAGGGCCACACCGAGCGGACGTATCACCCGGGTCAGTAAAGAGGAGAGCTACCGATCCGCGAAATGGTCCGTTGCGCGGATCAGGCCGTCGAGGATTCCCGGCTCGCTGAACAGGTGGCCGCCGTCGGGGACGATCTGCAAGTCGACTTCGGGCCAGGCCTGCTTGAGCGCCCAGGCGGCGCGGGGGGGCGTGCAGCAGTCGTGGCGGCCCTGGACGATGATCCCGGGGATGCCCTTCAGCTTGCCCGCCCCGTCGAGAAGCTGGGTTTCGCCGAGCCAGCCCTTGTTGACCATGTAATGGTTCTCGATCCGGGCGATGGCGACCGCCTTCTTGGGATCGGTGAATTCCTCCATCACGTCCGGGCTCGGGAGCAAGGTGACGACATTGCCTTCCCACGCGGCGAAGGCTTTTGCCGCCGCGACCTGCTCATCCATATTCTCGCTGGTCAGCCGCTTGCGATAGGCCTGGAGCAGGTCGCCGCGCTCGGCTTCGGGAATGGGAGCGACGAACTCGTCCCATTTGTCGGGATAGAGCGACGAGGCGCCGCCCTCGGCATAAAGCCAGTCGAGCTCGTACTGCTGGAACAGGAAGATTCCGCGCAGCACCAGCTCGGTGACGCGTTCGGGGTGGGTCTCGGCGTAAGCGATGGACAGGGTCGAGCCCCAGCTTCCGCCGAACACCTGCCACTTGTCGACGCCGGCGACCTGGGTGCGAAGCTTCTCGATATCCTCGACCAGGTCCCAGGTCGTGTTGTTATCGAGGCTGGCGAAGGGCGTCGACTTGCCGCAGCCGCGCTGGTCGAACACCAAAATCTTGTATTTGTCCGGATCGAACTGCCGCCGGTGATCGGGGCTCGATGCGCCGCCGGGGCCGCCGTGGAGGAAGACGACCGGCTTGCCCTCCGGATTGCCGCACAGTTCCCAATAGAGGCTGTGCCCATCGCCGACGTCGAGGTGCCCGGACTTGTACGGCTCGATGGGCGGGTAGAGCGTGCGGCGCGGCGATTGCATATCCATCAGAAACTGAACTCCGAGTAGACGCGGCTGAGGTCCCCTTGCCACGGGCCGTGGTAGAGGTCGAGGAGCCGCTCGGCGGGCGTCCTGCCGCTGGCGACGATCTCGTTGAGGGGTTCGAGGAAACCCGATTCATTGTCACCGGCGCTGTTCAGGCGCTTGCGGCGGGTGAGGCCGGAGGTGGCGATGTCGAGCACGCGGCGGGCCAGATCGTGGACCGTGCACCCGCCTGGGGCCGGCGCCTTTAGCGCCAGCTTCGGAACGTCGCGACGGAGCTGCTCGTGGTCCTCGATGCTCCAGCCTTTGACGAGGTCCCACGCCGCATCGAGAGCGACTGCATCGTACAGAAGCCCGACCCAAAGCGCCGGAAGCGCGCAGATGCGGCTCCACGGGCCTCCATCGGCGCCGCGCATCTCGAGGAAGCTCTTCAGGCGAACCTCGGGGAAGATGGTCGAGAGATGGTCGACAAAGTCGGAGACGACCGGCTTCTCGCCAGGAAGCTGCGGCAACCTGCCTTCGAGAAATTCGCGGAAGCTCTCGCCCGCGACGTCGAGATACTTCCCCTCGCGGTAAATGAAGTACATCGGCACATCGAGCGCGTAATCGAGGTAGCGCTCGTAGCCGAAGCCGTCCTCGAACACGAACGGTAGCATGCCGGTGCGGTCCGGGTCGGTGTCCTCCCAGATGTGGCTTCGGTAGCTGAGATAACCGTTGGGCTTCCCTTCCGTGAACGGCGAGTTGGCAAACAGCGCGGTGGCGACCGGCTGGAGCGCCAAACCGACGCGGAACTTCTTCACCATGTCCGCTTCGTTACGATAGTCGAGGTTGGTCTGGATGGTGCAGGTGCGGAGCATCATGTCGAGGCCGAGATTGCCGACCTTCGGCATGTAATTGAGCATGATCGCGTAGCGGCCCTTGGGCATCGTCGGAAGCTCGGCGCGGGTTTTGTCGGGCCACATGCCAAGGCCGAGAAAGCCGAGGCCCAGCTTCTCGCCAACGGCTTTGCACTGGGTCAGATGCCGGCCTGCCTCGACGCAGGTCTGGTGAAGGTTCTCCAGCATCGCGCCCGAAAGCTCGAACTGGCCGGCGGGCTCCAGGCTGATGGTTCCGTCATAAGGGCCGGTGAGCGCGATGACGTTCCCGTTCTCGATCACCGGCTTCCAACCGAATTCGGTGAGGCCCATCAGGAGATCGCGGATACCGCCGGGCTCGTCATAGGAAGGGGCGCGGTGGTCGGACGTTCGGTACACGAACTTCTCGTGCTCGGTCCCGATCGTCCAGCGCTCCGGCGCTTTTTCCCCCGCGGCGAAGGTCGCGAGCAGGTCATCCCGGCTCTCGATCTGGGGGCTTGCGCTGTCGTCGGTCCGCGTCGTCATCTGCTGCGCCCGTAGCGGGGGCGGAAACTCCGCGCCAGAGTTTCCGTCTTATGATGCAACCAATCGGCCTTATGGCCGCCAGTCGCCGGCAACAGCCATATAGGCGGCGAGTGCCGCCAGCGCGGCCGTTTCGGCACGGAGGATTCTGGGGCCGAGCGAGATGCCGGCGGTATTGGGAGCAGCGAGGATCGCGACGCGCTCTTCGTCCGTGAAACCGCCTTCGGGGCCGGTGAGAAGCGTCGCTGCACCCGGTTTGAACGCTCCGGCCGCCGCTTCGCCGCCGCCCTCGTCTGCAAAATAGAGTCGTCGCTCACGATCCCGGCCGTCGAGGAAATGCTTGAGCGGTATTGGCTCGGCGATTTGGGGAAGAACCGTTCGCCCGCACTGCTCCGCGGCTTCCACCGCAATCGCTTCCAGCCTGTCCAGCCGGACGCGGTCGACAATGGTCCGCTGCGTTATCACCGGGATCAGCCGCGCCGCTCCCAACTCGGTCGCTTTCTCGACGAGCCAGTCGGTTTGCGAACGCTTCACCGGCGCGAAGGCCAGCCAGATGTCGGGGACCGTTTCCGGATCGCGGGTTTTCCGCTCTACCCTGAGCGCCATTCGCTTGCGGCCTGCTTCGGCCACAGTCGCCAGCCATTCGCCAGACTGTCCGTCGAACAACAGAAGCCGATCGCCTTCCTTCAACCGCATGACATTGCCGAGATAATTGGCCTGCGCCCGATCGAGTTCGACGTCGGCGCCTTCGGCCAGCCGCTGCCCGACGAACAGGCGGGTCAGGCTTTTGGGCGGCCAGGCGGGCGTCGCGGGCATTGCCGTCGATTAGCGGGCGCAGCGCCTTGAGGCTACTTGGCCTCTCCGGCCAGAGCGACTGCCGCATCGACGAGCGCTGGATGAAGTGGCTTTGCAAACCTGCAGCCGAGCTGGTCGCCGTCCTGCCAGACGACGAAGGCCTCTATCGGTTCGAAGCCATCCATCTGCAGCGTCAGCGGCGAACCCGGGGAGAGCGGTTCGTCCAGAGCGATCCGAAAGCCGCCGGTCGAGACATCCGAAAGAATGACCCGCCGGAATTGGGAGCCGTGCCGAACCGTCGCGCGAAGCCGGATAGGATGCCGGATCGAATCGCGCTTCTCGGGGAATTGGAGAAGCTCGCGATAGTAGCGCGAAGCCTTGAGGTGAACGCAACGCTCGCCGGCGTCGGCCGCCTCGTCCGCAAGTGTCAGCGCCTCGAGGAGGCGCTTGGTGAAATAGGCCTCATACATCCGCCGCACTTTCCAGGTTGCGCGGCCGCTTTCCGGTCGTCGTTACGGTGCCACAACGCTCGATTGCGTTTTTGGCTGCAACTGCTCCGAGATAATTTCCGTCCATAAAGCGGATCAATCCGAGCAGCTTGAGCGGGGACGGACGGGGTGCCAGAGAGGCTGGGTGATCGCCACGACCGAGATCGTCCCCGACAGCGAGCGGCGCGGCTTCATCGGCGCCTTGCCGCCGCGGCTTCGCCCTTATGCGTCGCTGATGCGGCTTGACCGTCCGATCGGGAGCTGGCTGCTCTACTGGCCCTGTGCCTGGAGCGTCGCGCTTGCTGGCGTTTTGGGGCGCTGGGACCTGTTTCTCTGGCTTGCTCTGGGGGCGTTCGCGACCCGAAGCGCGGGCTGCGTGTACAACGACATCGTCGACCGCGATCTCGACGTCCGGGTGGAGCGCACGCGCCTTCGGCCACTCGCAAGCGGGCGCGTGTCGGTCGGCAGTGCCTGCGTGTTGATCGCCCTTCTTCTCGCAGTGGCGCTCGTGGTGCTGCTGCAGCTCGACCGGACCGCGCAGATCATCTCGCTGGTCAGCGTCGCGCCGGTCGCGGCCTACCCCTTCATGAAGCGGATCACCTGGTGGCCGCAGGCATGGCTCGGGCTCGTCTTCTCCTGGGGCGCCCTGGTGGGCTGGCCGGCGGTTCGCGGGAGCTTCGACTGGCCCGCGCTCCTGCTCTGGTTCGGGAGCATCGCCTGGGTGGTCGGCTACGACACGCTCTACGCGATCCAGGATATCGAGGATGACGCCCTCGTCGGGGTGAAGAGCAGCGCCAGGCGCCTCGGCGACCAAGCCGCGCTCGGCGTTGGAATTTTCTATGCGATTGCGGTCGCGCTTTGGGCCGCGGCGATCTGGGCGGTCCGGCCCGACTGGCTCGCGCTCCTGGCGCTCGCGCCCGCGGCACTTCACCTCGCCAACCAGGCCTTGCGGGCCGACCCGAAGGACGGGGCGGGCGCGCTGAGGCTGTTCCGATCGAACCGGACCTGCGGGCTGTTGGTCTTCCTGGCGATGCTGGTCGTCGGGCTCGCCAGCCGCTAACGCGCCGCCATGCTTTCCAGGGACGAAGCTTGCGCCGTTGCCGAGCGGCTTGCCGAACGCGCGGTTCAAGCCGGGGCAGACGCCGCCGACGCAATCTATGTCGGAAGCCGCTCGACCGACGTCCAGGTGCGCCTCGGTGAGCTCGATCACGTCAACCGTTCCGAAGGCGGCGAGATCGGGCTCCGGGTTTTCCTCGGAGCGAAGCCCGCGACGGTCGCTTCTTCGGACTTCTCGGCCGACGCGCTGGACGAGCTGGTGGAGCGCGCGCTGGCGATGGCGGGCGAAGCGCCGGAGGACCCGTTCGCGGGCTATGCCCCGCCGGAACTCCTTTCCCAGCCGCCCTTCGCCGATCTGGATTCGGTCGATGACCGCGAACCCGATCCCGCCGAGCTTCGCGCCCAGGCGCTGGAAGCCGAGAAGGCCGCGCTCGCCATAAAAGGCGTCACCAACTCCAGCGGAGCAGGGGCGAGCGCATCGATGGCGACTGTCGCCGTTGCGACGTCGCTCGGCTTTTCGGGTGCGCATCAAGGCACCGGGCGCGGATGCTCGGTCTCGGTCGTCGCTGGCGAGGGCGCGGGCAAGCAGCGCGATAGTTGGTCGCATTCGGTCCGTCACCTCGCCGACCTGGAATCGCCCGAGCAAATCGGCCGGGAAGCCGGGCGGCGGGCGGTCGCGCGGCTGAACCCGGTACGGCCGAAAGCCGGTGCGATGCCCGTCCTGTTCGACCCCCGCGTGGCGGGGAGCCTGCTCGGGTATTTGGCGGGGGCGATCAGCGGCTCCTCGGTGGCTCGCAAGTCGAGTTTCCTCCAGGATAAGCTGGGCGAGCGGATTTTCAGCGAAGACGTCGAGATCGTCGACGATCCGCTGCGGCCGCGCGGCCTCCGCTCGCGGCCCTTCGACGGGGAGGGAATGAGAGTCGCGAGGCAGCGGATCGTCGCCGGCGGCGTGCTCCAGACGTGGATGGCGGATAGCGCCTCGGCGCGGCAGCTCGGGATCGCTCCGACCGGCCATTCGTCGCGCTCGGTCGGAAGCCCGCCCGGAGTTGCGCCCAGCAATTTCTACATCGCCGCTGGAAAGCGAAGCCGGGAGGAATTGCTTGCCGAATTCCCGGAAGCGCTGCTGGTCACGGAGCTGATCGGGCAGGGGGTGAACCCGGTGACGGGCGATTATAGCAGGGGCGCGGCCGGATTCCTGGTTTCGGGCGGCGAGATCGGCGCGCCGGTGCAGGAAATCACCATCGCCTCCAACCTGATCGAGATGTTCGCCACCCTCGAACCCGCTTCCGACCTCGAATTCCGCCGAGGGATCGACGCGCCGACCATCCTCATCCCGCGAATGACGGTGGGAACGGCTTAAGCCTCCGTCGACTCCCCGACCGCAGGAATTCCAAGCCTCGCGATTTCGATCTTGGGGCAGCGGTCCATCACCACTTTCAGGCCGGCGGCTTCGGCGCGCTCGGCGGCTTCGGGGTTGATCACGCCGAGCTGCATCCAGACCGCCTTGGCGCCGACCGTGATCGCGTCGTCGACCGCATCGCCGGCGGCTTCGGAATTTCGGAAGATGTCGACGATGTCGATCGGCTCTCCGATCTGGGCAAGCTCACGCCAGACATATTCGCCGTGGACGTGCTCGCCGGTGATCGTCGGGTTGACCGGGA
>JBDZVP010000068.1:0-11036 GCA_040255765.1 Sphingomonadales bacterium
CCGCTCGGCGGCTATTCCGAGGAGCGGCTGATCGACGGCGACAAGCTGGTCAAGCTCCCCGACGACATCGGATTCGACCAGGCCGCGGGGATGATGCTCCAGGGGATGACTGCCCGCATGCTCCTGCGCTCGGTTTATTCGGTAAAGAGCGGCGATACGATCCTCGTGCAGGCGGCCGCGGGAGGCGTCGGGCTGATCCTTTGCCAGTGGGCGAGCGCTCTTGGTGCCACGGTGATCGGCACCGTGTCGACTGAGGAGAAAGCCGAGCTGGCCCGCGCCCACGGCTGCGCACATCCGATCCTGTACACCAAGCAGGACTTCGCCGCGGAAGTGGACAAGCTAACGGCGGGGCAGAAGCTTCCCGTCGTCTACGATTCCGTGGGCAAAGCCACGTTCATGAAATCGCTCGACTGCCTCCGCCCGCGCGGGCTGATGGTGAGTTTCGGCAACGCCTCGGGCCCGGTCGATCCGATCAGCCCGCTGATCCTGTCGCAAAAAGGGTCGCTGTTCCTCACGCGCCCCACTCTGTTCCATTATATCGCGACGCGTCCGGAGCTCGAGGAAGCTGCGAACGATCTTTTCGACGTCGTCCGGTCGGGCAAGGTGAAGATCGAGGTCAAGCAGCGGTTCGCCCTCAAGGACGCCGCCGAGGCGCACCGGGCGCTGGAGGCCCGGAAGACGACCGGATCGACCATCCTGACGGTCTAGGGCCGCCCTCCTTCACATTTGACAGCCGTAACGCTAAGGCACCGCGTCTTTTTCAAGAGGAAACGAGGTAGAGTTTGGCCAAGGAAGAACTTCTCGAAATGCGCGGTCAGGTGGTGGAGCTGCTGCCCAATGCGATGTTCCGCGTAAAACTCGAGAACGGCCACGAGATCCTCGGCCATACCGCCGGAAAGATGCGCAAGAACAGAATCCGCGTGCTGACCGGCGACGAAGTCCTCGTCGAAATGACCCCCTACGACCTGACCAAGGGCCGGATCACCTATCGCTTCATGCCCGGCCGCGGAGGGCCGCCGGGCCGTCCGTAAATGACGTTGATCCTCGCCTCGGCGAGCCCGCGGCGCCTCGACCTTCTGGCCCGCATCGGCGTCGTTCCCGACGAAGTCGTCCCAGCCGATATCGACGAGAGCGTTCCGAAGGGTGAGCTGCCACGCGACCACGCGCTTCGGCTCGCAAGCGAGAAGGCGGCTGCGGTGGCGTCGCGGCACCCCGGTGCCCTCGTCCTCGCCGCCGACACGGTCGTCGCCGTGGGGCGTCGAATCCTTCCAAAGGTCGAGGACGAGGCGACTCTGCGGGCCTGCATGAAATTGCTTTCCGGCCGCCGCCACCGCGTCCTGACCGGAGTCGCCCTCGCCGCGCCCGGCCAGCCGCTTCGCACCCGCGTGGTGGAGACCATGATCGCCATGAAGCGGCTGTCGGACGAGGAGATCGACTTCTACGCGAGCCATGGAGAATGGCGCGGCAAGGCCGGAGGTTATGCGCTCCAGGGCTATGGCGAAGTTTACGTTCGCTACATCAGCGGGAGCTATTCGAACGTGGTCGGGCTTCCGCTGGCGGAAACCCGGAACCTGCTGAAGGGGGCCGGATACCAAATTGCCTGAGTGGCTGGTCGAAAGCGGGATTGGCGAGACACGCGCCGCTCTGGTCGAGGGGGATCGGATCATCGAGGCCCGGATAGAGCTGGACGGGACCATCCCGGCCGGGACGATCCTTCGGGCGCGGCTGGTCGATGTCGGAAGTGGCGGCCGGAACGGCGCTGCGCGAGATGAAAGCGGGACCGACTATCTTCTCCGGCACGTGCCACGGGAAATCACCGAAGGCGCCTCTTTCAACATCGAGGTGACCCGGCCGGAACTGCCAGGTCCGGAGCCGTGGAAGCGCCCGCTCGCCAAGGCCACCCGCGATGAAAGGCGAAGGCCGCAATCGCTCGCGGAGCGGCTCCGTTCCACCGGCCATCCAGTTCGCAAGCTCGCTTTCCCGGCTCCGCGAGACGAGCTTGGAGAGGCGGGATGGGCCGACCTGATCGACGAAGCGCGAACCGGCCGCATCGATTTCGCGGGCGGTAGCCTCGGCCTCTTCGTCACTCCTGCGATGACCCTGGTCGACGTCGACGGGACATTGCCGCTTGCCGATCTCGCAATCGAAGGGGCGAGCGCGTCCGCCAGAGCCATCCGCCGGCTCGACATGACCGGTTCGATCGGCATCGACCTTCCCACCACCCGAGGCAAGGAAGCGCGTGCTGCAGCCGCCGAAGCGGTCGACCAGGCTCTTCCCCAGCCCTTCGAGCGAACCGCGGTCAACGGTTTCGGCTTTCTCCAGATTGTCCGGCCCCGCTCCCGGGCGTCTCTCCTCGAACTCGCGCAGGACCGCGCCGCATTCGAGGCCCGGGCACTGCTCCGCCGATTGGCCTTCGAGCCGGCGGGCCCGAAGCGGCTTGTCGGGCATCCGGCGCTCATCGCGGTAGTTGAGGGTCAGCCCGGCTGGATCGAAGACTTTTCGCGCCATGCCGGCGGCGCCGTTACCTTGCGCACCGACCCTTCCCTCCCCATCCATGGGGCCTATGCCGAAAAAGCCTGACTCGAAGGCGTGCCCCATCTGCGGCAAGCCGCCGTCGAAGGAGCATGCGCCTTTCTGCTCGCGCGGCTGCAAGGACCGCGACCTGCTGAAATGGCTCGGCGAAGGCTATCGCATTCCTGGTCCGGCAGCACCGGACGGGGTGGACAGCTCCGAGGGCGAAAGCTAGGGACGCTCGCGCTCAAACGGCCGTCCGGCCGCAAGGCGAAATGCCCAGGTAGCTCAGTTGGTAGAGCACGTGACTGAAAATCACGGTGTCGGTGGTTCGATCCCGCCCCTGGGCACCATTCTCGCGCGCAGGATGCGCGGGGCGCATCCGAGCACGAGAATCCGAACGAAGTGAGGCCTTCCACCGCGGACACGCCGGGGGCTTGTTCAAATTTCGATGATCGCTCGCGACACGCCGGGCGCACGTCGAGGACAGCAATCACGCAATCAATTGGCTAGCGAACGCAAGCTCATCCGCATTTCGAGTAACCGCACTCGAGGCAGTTGTTGCAGCCCTCGACTTTGACGATCGCCGAAGCGCCGCACTGCGGGCATTGGGGCATGGGCTTGGCCGCCACTTCCATCCCGAAGGCCGAGGCCTCGACCGGTTTGGAAGCGAGCCCGCCGATATGCCGCTCGACGATATCGCCGATCGCAGCGAGCAGCGAGGGAACGTAGCGGCCCTGCATCCAGGCGCCCCCGCGCGGATCGAACACCGCCTTCAGCTCCTCGGCGACGAAGGCAACGTCGGAGCTGCGCCGGAACACCGCCGACACCATCCGGGTCAGCCCCAGCGTCCAGGCGTAATGCTCCATGTTCTTGGAGTTGATGAACATCTCGAACGGACGCCGCTTTCCGTCCTGCTCGACATCGTTGATCGTGATGTAGACCGCGTGCGGGCTTTCCGGCCATTTGAGCTTGTAGGTCGTGCCGTGAAGCTGGTCGGCGCGCGGCTCCAGCACCTCCTCCCTCTTCGGCCCGTTGGTTTCGCCAACGCTCAGTACCGAGCCGGTGACCGCGTTCGGCCGATAGGTCGTCAGGCCTTTGCAGCCGAGGTGATAGCCCTCGATATAGACGTCGGCGAAATCCTCGAAGCTGATGTCCTCTGGGCAATTCACGGTCTTCGAGATCGAGCTATCGATCAGCGCCTGCGCGGCGGCCTGCATGGTCAGATGGTCGGAGGGGGTCAGGGTCTGGGCGCTGACGAACAAATCCGGCGGCGGCGGTGCGTCGCCTTTGACTTCCCGCCACACCCGAATCGCATAATCCTCGACCTGCTCTTCACGCTTGCTGCCGTCCGGCTGCCGGATCTTGCGGGTGTAGGAATAAGCGAACACCGGCTCGATCCCCGAGCTGACGTTGCCCGCCAACAGCGACGTGGTCCCGGTCGGCGCAATCGAGGTAAGGCAACCGTTGCGAAGCCCGTGCTCGGCGATCAGGGCCCTCGTTTCCTCGTCGAGCGATTGGAGATTCGGCCGCTCGAGCATCGATTTGTCGTAAAGCGGGAACGTGCCCTTCTCGGCGGCGAGCTCTGCCGATGCCCGATAGGCTTCCCGCTTGATCGCCCCCAGCCACTGCCGGGTCAAAGTTACGGCCCGGCCGCTTCCATAGGCGACGCCGCAGAATAGCAAGGCATCGGCAAGGCCCGTCACGCCGAGCCCGATGCGGCGCTTCGCCTTCGCCTCCGCTTCCTGCTCGGGCAGCGGGTACCGCGACACATCGATCACATTGTCGAGCATCCTGACGGCGGTTCTGGCCAACCCGCCGAGCTGTTCCTCGTCGAGCTTCGCCCCATCCTCGAACGGACGCTCAACCAGCGTCGCCAGGTTGATCGAACCGAGCAGGCAGGCACCGTAGGGCGGAAGCATTTGCTCGCCGCACGGGTTGCTTGCGCTGATCGTCTCGCAATGGAGAAGGTTGTTCTGCTGGTTCACGCGATCCACGAAGATCACGCCCGGCTCCGCAACGTCATAGGTCGCGCGCATCAGCTTTTCCCAAAGCTCGCGAGCGCGGACCGTTCGAACGGTCTCGCCGCCGAACACCAGAGGCCAATCGGAATCGCTTCCGAGCGCCGACATGAAGGCGTCGGTCACCAGCACCGACAAGTTGAAGTTGCGGAACCGTGCGGGGTCGCGCTTCGCTTCGATGAACGCTTCGATATCGGGATGGTCGACGCGCAGGCACCCCATCATCGCACCCCGCCGCTGGCCGGCGGAATGAACGGTGCGGCACATCGAATCCCAGCAGTCCATGAATGTCAGAGGGCCGGAGGCATCGGCGGCAACGCCTTTGACCGGGCTTCCGGATGGGCGGATTGTCGAGAAGTCCATTCCAACGCCGCCGCCCTGCTGCATGGTCAGCGCGGCCTGCTTCAGATGCTCGAAAATCCCGTCGAGGCTGTCGGGGATCGTTCCCATGACGAAGCAGTTGAAAAGGGTGACCGCGCGCTCTGTCCCGGCTCCGGCGAGAACCCGGCCGGCAGGAATGAACCGGAAGTCCTCGACGGCTTCTCGGAACCGGGCTTCCCAAGTCGAGCGGGCCTCGGGCGCTTCGGCGGCGGCAACGGCCTTTGCGACTCGCTGGGCCGTCGCGGCGAAGCTGTCGTCACCCGAACCGTCATCGGTCTTGAACCGATACTTCGAAGTCCAGATTTCTTCCGCCAACGCCACGTCGAAACTCATTTCAACCTCCACATATTGTGGTTTTGCGCATATCATAGCACAAGATGTTCCTCAATGATGTGGATCATCGGCGGCTGAAACTAGCACCATGCCGAATCGCTTCCTCTTGGGAGATTTACCTATGTGGCGGATGGTGGAGAGGCGGTAAGGGCCACGGATGCCTGACAATGTGAGAAGCGAACCTTTAGTAACTCGTGGCGAGCAGATGCTCGCGCTGCGCCGCCGGCGAATGGCGGAATCCTACCCTTTCTTCCGCGGCGGATTTCGCCCCTTCTTCTTCGGCGGCGCCACATGGGCAGTGGCTGCGATCGCACTGTGGATCTGCTCGCTGACCGGAGTCATCACCTTGCCGACGGCGATCGATCCGCTGGCCTGGCATCGGCACGAAATGCTTTTCGGTTTCGTCGGAGCGATCGTCAGCGGGTTTCTTCTCACGGCGGTTCCGAACTGGACGGGAAGGCTTCCGATTGCGGGCTGGCCTCTCGCGGGATTGTTCGGCTTCTGGATCGCGGCGAGGCTCTCTCTGCTGTTCTCGGGAATTGTGTCCGTTCCAGTCGCTGCGATCCTCGACGTCGGGTTTTTCTTCGCCCTGGGGCTTCTTGCCGCTCGCGAGGTGCTGGAGGCCAACAACCGCAATGTGCCGGTGGTCGGAATGATCCTTCTGTTCGGGCTCGCGGACGCCGTCGACTATCTCTCGATCACGGGCGCGATTCCGCTGCCTGACCTCGGGTGGCAGATCGGCCTCTCGATCGTGCTGCTCCTGATCTCGGTGATCGGGGGCCGGATCATCCCGTCTTTCACGCGCAACTATCTGTCGAAGCAGGGCGTCAGGTCGGGACTCCCAACCCAGGCCGACAAGTTCGACCTGTTCGTCATCGGCGCGACCGCTTTTGCCCTCCTTGCCTGGATGAGCGGGCCTGCAACCGCGGTCATCGGGGCGATCCTGCTCGCCGCGGCGGTCCTCCAGCTTATCCGTTGGGTCCGTTGGCGCGGCTATCGCACCTTCGCCGATCCGCTCGTCCTCGTCCTTCACGTCGGCTATCTCTGGCTTCCGATCGGCCTTGCCCTTCTCGGCTGCAGCCTGATCGGATGGATACCGCGGAGCGCCGCGATCCATGCCCTCACCGCGGGAGCGATGACGACGATGATCCTCGCGGTAATGACGCGAGCGAGCCTCGGCCATACGGCGCGGCCGCTCAAGGCCAACGCCGCGACCGTAATCATCTATATCCTGGTAACCGCCGGGGCGATGCTTCGAGTGGCCGCCTCGCTTCGAGCGATCGACTATAACCTTGGCATCGAGGTTGCCGGGACCGTCTGGGGCGCGGCGCTACTGCTGTTCCTGATCGCCTACGCACCGGTGCTTTGGCGCCCGCGGCTGGGCGAGAAATAATCGGGGGATCCATGCGGACAGCACCGGGCGCACTTCTCATCGCGATCGCGGCGGCAAGTCCAGCAATGGCTTCGGACGACAGCCAATTGTGGGCAAGCTCCGCAGCGACCGTGAAGTTGTCCGACAGCTGGCGCTTGTCACAAGACGCGACCATCCGATTCAGCGACAATCGCAACGGCCTCTACGAGGTCGAACTCAATACGCTTCTCGGCTTCGTCGTCGCCAAGGGGGTGACGGTCTGGGCCGGCTACACGCACGATCCCAATTATTCGGCGGGCGATTTCACGGTGATGGAGCACCGCGCCCGCGAGCAGATTACATTCGACAAGCTCGCCGAGATTGGCGGGGGCAAGCTGAGCGGGCGACTGCGAACGGAGCAGCGCTGGCGCGAAGGCGTGGACGGGACCGGTTGGCGGGTACGGCCCTTCGTCAAGTACAGCCTTCCGTTGCACAAGGGCGGCAAGACGGCGTTCGTGGTCAGCGCCGAAGCCTTCGTGAACCTGAACACCAACGCCTTCCAGCGCAGGAGCGGACTTGACCGAACCCGGACCTTCGTCGGGCTGTCGGCCCCGCTGTCGAGAGCCATCAGCGCCGAAGCGGGCTACCTCAACCAGCACAGCTTCGTGCCGCACGGCCCCGACAACGACGATCACGTCGCGTCGATATCAATCAATCTATCGTTGTAGAGAGGCAGCAGACGAGATTCAGGCCGCGCCGCTCGCCTTCCCGGCGTCCTCGATCGCGCGGTCGATGACCTTGACCGAGCGCGGACGCCCCTCAGATTCCACGCGTTTCCGATAACGGGCGAGCCTGCGCGCCAGATCGGAATCCGCGCCATGATGGCTTTCGATCGGAACCACCGGATCGGAATTGTTACTCATCCCCGCGATGTAGAACGAAGGACCCTTTCCCTCGATAAGTATGTTCCCTTAAGCCGGGTCGAAATCGCAACTGCCTTTGCCGTCGCGCATTGCTATGACCAGTCCGATGGACCAGCCCTCCATAGACCGGCCGCTCGACCCCGAAGCGCACTTGAGGTCCATCCTCGCGACCGTTCCCGACGCGATGGTGGTGATTGACGAAGCAGGCCTCATCCTCTCGTTCAGCGCCGCGGCCGAAAAAATGTTCGGCTATTCGGAACGCGATGTGCTCGGCCAGAACGTGAAGATTCTGATGCCGTCGCCGGACCGCGAACGGCACGACCAGTATCTGATCAACTATCTCACCACCGGGAAGCGCAAGATCATCGGGATCGGCCGGGTGACGACGGCGCTTCACAGCGACGGCAATACCTTCCCGATCGAGCTCGCCGTGGGCGAAGCGTGGAGCGGGGGACGGCGGATCTTCACCGGCTTCATCCGCGACCTGACTGAACGCCAGGAGACGCTGCTTCGCTTGCAGGACCTTCAATCGGAGCTTGCTCACGTTGGCCGGGTCAGTGAGATGGGGACGCTCGCCTCCTCCCTCGCTCATGAGCTGAACCAGCCGCTGACCGCCGTCGCGAGCTATTGCGAGAGCGCCCGCGACCTGCTCGGCGGCGACATGGACGCACAGACCGTAGCGATGATCCGCGAAGCGATGGACGAGGCTGCGAAGCAGTCTGTTCGCGCCGGGCAAATCGTCCGCCGGCTCCGCGATTTCATGAGCCACGGCGAGACCGAACGCCATGTCGAAAGCCTTCAGCGGCTCATCAACGAAGCCAATGCACTCGGGCTGGTCGGCTCGCGCGAACACGGGATCGACGTCCAGGTGTCGCTCGATCCGCGCGCCGACCTCGTCTTCGTCGACCGCATCCAGGTGCAGCAGGTGCTGGTGAACCTGATCCGCAACGCGATCGATGCAATGGTCGATGCGCCGGTCAGGAAGCTTTCCATCCGCACCGCCCGGCAGCCCGGCTTTACCCGGGTCACCGTCGAGGACACCGGGTCTGGGATCAATGAGACAATCGCCGAGCAGTTGTTCCAGCCGTTCGTTACCTCCAAGCAGAATGGAATGGGGATCGGCCTTTCGATCTGCCGGACAATCGTCCAGGCGCACGGCGGCCGGATCTGGTTCGAACCGGCAAACAACGGCGGAACGGCTTTCCATTTCACCTTGCCATCGGGAGAATCGAAGACATGAGCGATGAAGAGCTGCGAACGGTGCATCTCGTCGACGACGACGAAGCGATCCGCCGCTCGGTTGGGTTCATGCTCAAGACATCCGCATTCCAGGTCCGCACCTATGAAAGCGGAGTTGAATTCCTGAAGTCCGCGTCGAGCCTGGAATCCGGCTGCGTCCTGCTCGACGTCCGAATGCCGGGCATGGATGGCCTCGAAGTGCTCTCGGCATTGAGGGCCAAGGGCGTCTTGCTTCCGGTCATCATCATGACAGGACACGGCGACGTAAGCCTGGCGGTGCAGGCGATGAAGGCGGGTGCGCTCGATTTCATCGAAAAGCCTTTTGAGAAGGTTGTCCTTGTCTCGGCGATCGAACATGGAATCGATCGGCTCAAGCGTTCCGCGGCCGACGTCGACCGAGCCGATGAAGCCATCGTGAAGCTCCAGGTGCTCACCCCGCGCGAGCGCGAGGTGCTCGACGGCCTCGCCCAGGGACTGCCGAACAAGACGATCGCCTACGACCTCGGAATCAGCCCGCGAACGGTGGAAATTCACCGCGCCAACCTGATGACCAAGCTCGGCGTTCGAAGCTTGTCGGAGGCGCTTCGAATCGCCTTCGCCGCCCAGGACCAGTAAGCCTCTCAGGAAAATTACGGATATTGCCGGCAATCGGCCGCGGCCATTTCAACGCTTGCCTCGTGTTGAACGGAGTGACCGATGACGAACCGCCAGCTTTCCGAACTTCTCAGCACCCGCGATGAAATCGTCGAACCTCCGGTGCAGCGCGCCTGCCAGGACCAGACATTCGAGCTGCCCGCCGGCGTCTATGCGGCGATGGCCTGCCTGTTCGGCGGATTCATCGCCGTGCTCGCGTTCAGCTTTCGATCGCAGATGGCCGTGTCCTACGCGGTTGTCTTCCTGTTCCTCGCGGCCTTCTTCGCGATCCCGGCGATCTTCACGAAAATGCCCCCGCCCGAAAGCCGCAAGAAGGCGCTGAGCTGGGACATGTTCCGCTATAAGGGGATCGATGCCGAGGGCGGTCACATGAGCGCGAGGGAAGCGACGATCCTCGTGCTTCTCCTGCCCTTCCTGATCTTCTGCTTCGGAGTCGCGATCGCGACCATCGCCGCGTTGACCTGAACAAGAAAGTCGCGGCTCCGAAACGAACCCCGCACCCGCTCGTTAGGCGCGGGTGACGAAGGCAAGCGACCAGACTCCGCTCAAAGCCAGCGAGCAAAGCGAGGCGAAGAAGCGCTCCGGCCCGGAAACGCTCGTGCTCTACCAGGCGATCGTGTTGAAGGGCGAGCACGAGCTCAAGCGGCCGGCCAAGTCTCTGTTCTGGTCCGGGCTTGCGGCCGGGATCGCGATCAGCAGCTCGTTGATTGCCGAAGGCGCGCTGTTCCAGCATTTGCCCGACGCGCCCTGGCGCGACCTGATCACGGCCCTCGGCTATTCGGTCGGCTTCGTCATCGTCATTCTCGGCCGGCTGCAGCTTTTCACCGAACATACGGTGGTGTCGCTGGTTCCCGTCGTCGCGTCGCCCGGCCTTTCCAACCTCGACCGGCTTGCTCGGCTATGGGGGATTGTCTTCATCACTAACGAGCTCGGCGCGTTCGTCGCCTCGCTCGGCTTTGCGAAGCTGGGACTGACCTCGCCGGACCTGTTGAACGCGATGGTCGACGTGTCTCGGCCGATGCTTGAGAAGGATTTCCTTTCGACGCTTCTGCAAGGGATTCCGGCCGGCTTCATCATCGCCGCGGTGGCGTGGATGATGGTCGCCGCCAAGACCAACCACTTCTGGCTGATCGTCCTCCTGACCTGGGTGATTTCAGCGGGCGGCTTCACCCATGTCGTTGCCAGCGCCGCGGGCGCCTATTTGCTCGCGCTTACCGGGAATGCGCCGCTGTGGTGGCCGATCTACGGCTTCGTGATCCCGGCGCTGATCGGCAATATCATCGGCGGGTCCGGCCTGTTCGCGATGCTCACGTTTGCTCAAATCAAGGAAGAGATCTAAGCCACCGAGCGTAGTGAGGCCGACGCGAAGCGGCGCCCGAACAGCGCGAAGAGCTGGCGCAGATCGGCCGCCCTCCGAAGGAGGAGCGACGGCGCGAATTTACTTCGCACCGGCTAGGCCTTCGGCGTTTCCATGATCTCGGTCAGCACTCCGCCCATGTCCTTGGGGTGGACGAAGAAGACCGGCGTTCCATGCGCGCCGATGCGCGGTTCGCCGAGGATGCGGACACCCTTCGCTTCGAGCTCGGCTTTGGCGGCGTGGATTTCCGGAACTTCGAAGCAGAC
>JBDZVP010000003.1:0-18251 GCA_040255765.1 Sphingomonadales bacterium
GCCAATGGCGCGAGCGGGATCGCGGTTGGCATGGCGACGTCGATCCCACCGCACAATCTGGGCGAGCTCGCCGATGCCGCCGTCGCCCTCATCAACGACAAGAGGCTCGACGACCGCGAGCTGATGCGGATCGTGAAGGGCCCGGATTTCCCCACCGGCGGCGTGCTGGTCGAAGACGAGGACACGATCGCCCGCGCCTATGTCAGCGGCCGGGGTAGCTTCCGTATCCGGGCGAGGATCGAGAAGGTGGTCGAGAAAGGCGGGGCCTGGCACCTGCTGGTCAGCGAGATTCCCTACGGGGTGCAGAAGGGCAAGCTGATCGAGCAGATCGCGGAGCTCATCGCCAGCAAGAAGCTGCCGATCCTCGCCGACGTGCGCGACGAGAGCGCGGCCGACATGAGGATCGTGCTGGAGCCGCGTTCGCGGACCGTCGACGCGACCTTGCTGGAGGAAAGCCTCTACAAGCTGACGGAGCTGGAGACTCGCTTCGCGCTCAACCTCAACGTCCTGGATCGCACCCGCACGCCCGGGGTGATGAGCCTGAAGGAGGCACTACTTGCCTGGCTCGACTTCCAGTTCGAAGTGCTGGTCAATCGATCGCTGTACCGGATCGGCAAGATCGACGACCGGCTCGAGCTTGTCGACGGTTTCCTGATCGCCTTCCTGAACCTCGACCGGGTCATCGAAATCATTCGCGGGGAAGACCAACCCAAGCCGATCATGATGGCGGAGTTCGGCCTCACTGACAGGCAAGCCGAGGCCATTCTCAACATGCGCCTCCGGCAGCTGCGCAAGCTGGAGGAAATGGAGCTGACCCGCGAGCGCGAAGCGCTTGCGAAGGAGCGAGACGAACTCGACAAGCTGGTCAACAGCCAGGACCGTCAGAAGACCCGCCTGAAAAAGGACCTCGCCGCGATGAAGGCGAAGTTCGAAGACCCGCGCCGGACCGAGCTCAGGCCGGACGCCGTGTCGGCCCGGACGGAAATCGACTGGTCGGCGATGATCGAGAAGGAACCGATCACAATTATCCTGTCGCAGCGCGGCTGGATCCGTTCGATGAAGGGCCATGTCGCGCTCGACGAAGTCGAGCAGCTGAAGTGGCGCGAGGGCGATGGACCCTTCATTCACTTTCATGCCCAGACCACTGACAGGGTGGCTCTGTTCGGCGACAATGGCCGTGCCTATACGCTTTCCGGCGACAAGCTTCCCGGCGGTCGCGGGTTCGGCGAGCCGGTCCGGCTCCAGATCGATCTCGAGCCCGAGGCCGAGATCGTCAATCTTCTCATCATTCGCCCAGGAATGAAGCTGCTCCTAGCGTCGAGCGACGGCCGCGGCTTCGTGGCGTCAGGCGAGTCCACGCTCGCGGAAACGCGCAAGGGCAGGCAGATCGCAAACCTTCGCTCGGGAGCGAAGCTGGCAGTGGTCAGGCCGATTCCCGAAGGCGCCGACTCGGTCGCGGTCGTCGGGGAAAACCGAAAGCTCCTGGTCTTCCCGCTGTCCGACCTGCCGGAACTGGCGCGCGGGCAGGGGGTGATGCTTCAGCGCTATCGCGACGGTGGCTTGTCGGATGCGATCGCATTCCGTCTGTCCGACGGGCTTAGCTGGAGCCTCGGCGGCGATAGCGGGCGGACCCGGACCGAGTCCGACCTGACGTCATGGCGCGCGGCAAGGGGGGCCGCGGGGCGCATGCCTCCGCTCGGATTCCCGCGGAACAATCGCTTCCAGGAGCCGCAAACTTAACGCAGTTTACCTTTTGCCGGATACTTTGAATTAACCGCTCTCGGTCATAGCAGTTTCATGCAGACCGCGGCTCAGCGAACGGGAAGCCGGACCCGAGCGCTCGGCGTCGACGCGTGCGTCCTTCCGGGCGCCGTCGCCGCCGGTGACGACCTCGCCTTGCTCAGCGCGCTGCCAATCGCCGCAGCGGTCGTCGGCCAGGACGAGGACGGCGGCCCCAGGGTTCTCGCTCATAACGAGCGCTTCGTCGAAACGATCGCGCGGTCGACCTGCTCGGCGACCGACTGGAACGACGCCGACTGCCTGAAAAGCGGCCCGATCGCCGAATTGTTTGAAAGCTACTTCAGCGATCCTGCCTCGTCCGGAGAGCTCGACCTGAAGGACGGCGAAGGGGTCGCTGCGCGCTACCTGCGGATCAAGCTCGCGCCGCTCGCCGCCGGAAGCGGCGCAGGCCAGCGCTGCCTGATGAGTCTTGTGGACCGGACCGTCGAGGTCCAGGCCGAACGAAGCCTTCGCGCCGAAATGCTGCGCGACAGTCTCACGGGACTGCCGAACCGGCTCGCCTTCACCGAGCAGATCGAGAGTACTGGCGATGCGCTCCACAGCGATGTCCAGCATGCCGTCCTTGTCGTCGACGTACTTCGCTTCAGCCGGATCAACGAGAGCATGGGAAGCATCGCCGGTGACGAGCTTCTGATTACTTTCGCCCGGCGGCTGATGTCGGCGCTTCGCGGCGGCGACGTGCTGGCCCGAACCGGTGGAAACGAATTCGGGATATTGGTGTCGCTCAGGCGCGGGATCGAAGACGCGCTGAAGGCGGCGCGGCGAATCCAGGACGTGATGTCGGCGCCATTCCACATCTCCGACCTCGACATCCGGGTCGAATGCGCGATCGGCGTCGCCCTGATGCAGCGCGGCCAGGATTCGGAAGAATTGTTCCGGAACGCCCAATTCGCGGTCAAGCAGGCCAAGCAGACCGGAAAGCCGCAGATTTACGAGCCCAAGGAAGCCAATCTGGCGAGGCGCCGATTCTCGATAGAAACCGAGCTTCGACGGGCACTGGACAAGGACCAGCTGCAGCTTTTTTACCAGCCCTTGATCAACCTGAAATCCGGCGAGGTCGCCGGGTTCGAGGCGCTTGCCCGCTGGACCCATCCCGACCGCGGAGAAATTTCGCCGTCGGAGTTCATCCCGGTTGCCGAGGAATCCGGACTCATCCTGCAGCTTGGCCGCTGGGCGATGAGCAGGGCGACTCAAACGCTCGCCGACTGGGATGCAGAGGTCGGCGAGCCGCTGCCCTGCTATGTCGGCGTCAACCTGTCGGCGATCCAGCTTGCCCGCGACGATGTCCCGGGGCTGGTCGAAGAGGCGCTCCGCTCGAGTGGCCTTTCCGGGAGGCGGCTGACGCTGGAGCTGACAGAGAGCTCGATCGTCCACGACCCGGCCCGGGCAACCCGGGTGTTCGACGCGCTGAAGGCGCTCGACGCAACCGTGGCGATGGACGATTTCGGCACCGGCTATTCAAGCCTGGCTTATCTCCAGCGGCTACCGATCGACGTTCTAAAGATCGACAAGAGCTTTGTTTCGGGAATGATGACCGATCCCGACGCCGTAGCCATCGTCCGCGCGGTGCTCAGCCTCGCTGATGCGCTTGGAATGACGACGACCGCCGAAGGTGTCGAAACGGTCGAACTCGCAACCACCCTTGCTACTCTCGGCTGCGCCCACGGGCAGGGCTATTATTTCGCCCGGCCGCTCGAAGCGGCGGCCGCGCTCGATCATTGGAAATCCCGCCGGCGCAACAAGGCCTAACGCAAAGGCTTTTTCCGGCGGCCCGCACGGGCGCCGATTTGCATCGCGGGGCAAAATGCCGTCATGGGCGGCGCCATGCCCAGCGTGACCAGCCTCGAGCATCCGCGGCGCCTTGCCGACTATAGCGCCGACTACCGGATGCTGATCCTCGCAGCGATGGCGATCGTCGCGGGCACTGGCGGAGCGTTCAGTGCCTGGATACTGCTCAAGCTGATCAATTTCGCGACCAACCTCTTCTGGTACGGAAGCTTTTCATTCGATTCGTCGATGATCGCCGGTCGCGGGCCGCTTTTGCTTCTGCTCGTGCCGGTCATCGGCGGCCTCATCATCGGGCTGATGGCGCGGTTCGGGTCCGACAAGATCCGCGGCCATGGAATTCCCGAGGCGATCGAGACGATCCTGTTCGGCGAGAGCAAATTGTCGCTGAAGGTCGCTCTCCTGAAGCCGCTGTCTTCGGCGGTTTCGATCGGAAGCGGCGGCCCCTTTGGAGCCGAGGGGCCGATCATCATGACCGGCGGTGCGATCGGCTCGCTGTTCGCGCAATTCTTCAAGCTCAGCGCAGCCGAGCGCAAGACGCTTCTGGTCGCCGGCGCCTGTGCCGGAATGACCGGCATTTTCGGGACTCCGTTCGCAGCAATCATGCTCGCGGTCGAGATGCTCCTGTTCGAGTGGAAGCCGCGGAGCTTCGTGCCCGTCGTCGTGGCAGTCCTGGTCTCGCTCGCCTGGCGGCCGCTTCTGGTCGGTTCGGGCCCGCTCTTTCCCTTCGCGGCCGCGACTCCGGCGGGCATGGAGCCGGTGGCGATCGCGGCGGTCCTTGGCCTTGTCACCGGCCTTGAAGCCGCTTTCCTGTCGTTCGTCCTGTATCGGATCGAGGACGGCTTTCATCGCCTTCCCATTCACTGGATGTGGTGGCCAGCGATCGGTGCTGTGGTCGTTGGATTGGGCGGCCTGGTCGACTCTCGCGTACTCGGGGCTGGCTATGGAAGCATCCAGGCGCTGCTCGACGGCGATCTGCTCGTCCGGGGAGTGCTGCTCCTGCTCATCGCCAAGGCGGTGGTCTGGCTCGTGGCACTGGGGTCGGGAACCTCGGGCGGCATCGTCGCGCCGTTGCTGATCCTTGGTGGCTGCGTCGGGTTCCTGATCGGCCAATACCTGCCGGGCGACCCGGGCTTCTGGGCGATGGTCGGCATGGCGGGCGTGATGAGCGGGGTGATGCGAGCGCCGATGACCGGAGCCCTGTTCGCGGCCGAGCTCACCAATCATCTGGGAGCGCTCCCCGAAACGATCGCCGCTGCTTCGGCGGCCTATGCGGTAAGCGTGCTGATCATGAAGCGGTCGATCCTCACGGAGAAAATCGCCCGGCGAGGGCGGCACGTCCTTCGCGAATATACGGTGGACGCGCTGGAGTTCCTTCTGGCGGGCCAGCTGATGACACCCAAGCCGGATACCCTTCCGGCGACGATGCCGGTGCGGGACGTCCTTCGCTTCTTCGCCGAGGAGGCGGAGCATCGGTCCTATCCGGTCGTCGACGGAGAAGGGCGCCTGCTGGGCCTCGTTTCGAGGACCGACGCCCTGCGTTGGCAAGTCTCAAAGGAAGCAGAGGGGCAATTGGGCGAGCGTATGTCCGACGCCTCGACCCAGTTCGCCTATCCCGACACGCCTTGCGGCGAGGTTGCAGACATGATGGTGGAATCGGGCGTCGGCCGGGTTCCGATCGTCGATCCCGGCAGCCGGCGGGTGGTGGGAATCATCTCGCGCCAGGATCTGCTAAAGGTCCGGATGACCCAGGAACGCGGAGAGAAGGTGCGATCGCGGGGCAAGCCCCTGCCGATCATTGATAATCTGCGGTGACGTTGAAGGTCCCGGCATAAAGGCCGTCGGCGGTGGTCGAATCCACCGTGATCGCCCCGCCGATCGAAACGTTGGTTCCCGGATTGCCCGAGTTCGTGAGCTGGATCGTCGCCGGTGCCTCCGGGACCAGGGTCAGCGTCTTCGCCGGGTTGGACTGGTTCACGAGCGTGACATTGGGTGCGCTGATCACGACCGCCTGCTGGTTCGATCCGGCAATGTTGTAGATCGCAACCTGGGTCATGCCCGAGCAGATCAGGGGCGCGGGGCAGGTCAGGGCACCCGACTGCGATAGCCGCACTGTCGCTCCCGACCAGGTTCCGGGACCCAGAAGGATCGTTCCAAGGTCGAGGTCCTGCACCGATTCGATGGTCAAAGGCTTGACGACCTTGGCCTTGGCTTCGGCGTTGATGGTCGCGGCGGTCGCGGGCGCGGCGATGCAGGCCGCTGCGGCGGCCGCGAGCGCGGCAATTCTCCTTTCGGGCAGCCCCACGTCCTCGTCTCCGTCCCCGCAGAGCGCGGGAAATGGTCATCATTTCGTTAACCAGAACTAGCGCCGGGGCATTGAAATGGAGTTAATGCGCGGAGGAGAGGACATCTGCGACGATTGCGTCGAATTCGGCGCCTGCCGGGAAACCCGCTTCGATCCAGCGGTCTTCGATGCTCCGCAAAGCTCGCGAGACTATCGGCCCTTCCACCAGGCCGCGCTTGATCAGCGCTCCTCCGCCGATCGGCAACCGCGGCGGAGTCCAGGCAGCGATCGCGGCTGCCCGGGAGGGCTCTCCGGCGAGCAGGAGCCGGTCCACGGCGCACTCCACGCCCTCGCGATAGGCGGCCGCCCTGGGATCGAGAATTTCCGGCTGGGACGCGCAGCGGATTCGGCCTTTCGCGCGGTTGGAAAGCTTGAGGCGGGTCGCGACTGCTCCGGCGAGCTGGGGATCGCGCGGAAGCAGCGAGACAAGGCGGCGGAGCGGGTCGGGTGCAAGGCCGGCCTCATGCTCGGATTCAACGAGCGCGTGGAGCTGCCGCCACGAAGATTCGCCTATCTCGGGAATCACGGGCTTCAGGATCTCGCGCTCGAGCATGATTTTGACGGTCGGGGCCGGATCGGCGACTGAAAGCAGCTTGAGAAGCTCGTCGGCGATCCGCTCGCGCGACAGCGCCATGAGGTCATTCGCCCGGGCGGTGCAGGCTTCGAGTGCGGCCCGGTCCGGTTCGCCCTTCCCGAAACGTGCCTGGAACCGGAAGAAGCGAAGGATCCGCAAATGGTCCTCCGCTATGCGGTCGAACGGGTCTCCGATGAACCGGACGAGCCTTTGCTCCAGGTCCTCGAGACCACCGAAATAGTCGAAAATTTCGCCCGTGACGGGATCGGCCATCAGCGCGTTGATGGTGAAATCGCGCCTTGCCGAATCCTCCTTCCAGTCGTCGGTAAAGGCGACGGTGGCATGGCGGCCGAAGGTCTCGACGTCGCGTCTCAGGGTGGTGACTTCGTAGGGGTGGCCGGCGCTGACCGCGGTGACGGTTCCGTGCTCGATCCCGGTCGGAACGGCTTTGATCCCTGCCGCCTGGAGCCGCTCGACGACCTGGTCGGGGCGAAGCCGCGTGGCGAGATCGACGTCGTTAACTGGAAGGCCGAGGAGGTCGTCTCGAACGGCTCCGCCCACGTAACGGATTTCGCCCTCATCGGCGCCGAGCGCCTCGAGCAGCTTCGCCATTCCCTGGCGCCGCCGCCACGCCTTCGCGTCGAGCTTCAACTCCATTGCAGCCGCCGCGACAGGTTAACGAGCATCGCCGCGGTCGCCCCCCAGATTCGCCTGCCGTTCCATTCGATCTGCCAGTAGCGGCGCTCGAGCCCGCCGAAAACCGCCGTTTGAGGCTGCTGGTTTTTGGGATCGAGGAGAAAGTCGAGAGGCGCTTCGAACCAGTCGGCGACCTCGGGCTCGTGCGGAGACAGGTCAAGATTGGCAGGAACGACGGCAATGATCGGCGCGACGACGAATCCGGTGACGGTGCGGTAATCGCCGAGACGGCCGACAACTTTCGCTACGGACGGGTCGAGCCGGAGCTCTTCATTGGCTTCGCGCAAGGCCGCCGCGACGTCGTCCTCGTCCGGTTCCACTCTGCCGCCCGGGAAGGCGATCTGGCCCGCGTGCGTGCGGAGGTTTTCCCGCCGGACGGTGAGCAGCACCCCCGGATCGCCCCGGTCTGTGATGCCGACCAGGACCGCGGCCGGAGTCGCCGCTTTCGCTCGCAACTCCGGCAGATCGCCGTCGATCGGCGGCAGTGCCGGAGCGGCGGCCAAGCTTGTCCGAAGCCGCTCCGCGAGGGTCATTCGGTGTCTTCCAGGCCGAAGAACGATCCGTTGCTCCAGACGCCGGGCGGCTCGGCGCCCTCGTCGATCGCGATCTGCGCAAGCTCATAATAGACCGGCCGCGAAAGTTCGGCTTCGAGACCGTGTCGAACCATGATTCGAGGAGAGGGGCCGCGCTCGTCGCCGACAATCACCAGGGGATGCTCGCTCCCGGCGAGGACGGCATCGCCGCTGTCGAGGGCGAACCAGATGCGCCGGCCCTTGCCGGTCCCTTCGCTTCGCATTTGGATTGCACGGAACGCCGTCGCGTCGACCTCGATCGCGAGCTTTTCGACCGGCGTCACCAGGACATGGCTGCCGTCCTTTTCGCGGCGAAGGATGGTCGAGAAGAGGCGGACCATGGAGGGCCGTCTGATCGGCTGCCCGTGGTGATACCAGGTGCCGTCGCGGGCGATGCGCATCCCGGAATCGCCACAACTGGCCGGGTTCCACTTGTCGACGGGCGGCAGCTTCCGCTCGTCGATGAGCGCCTGCAATTGGGCGAGCGAAACGCCCTTCAGGTTAATCGGGGGACGGCTTTCGGGCATTGCGCTGGATTGCTTCGCTTCGCTCGCAATGACAACTAGGCGCCATGGATAAGCCCCGGACAGCCATCATTACCGGCGCAGGGAAACGGGTCGGCGCCGACATCGCGGAGGCGCTGATGGACCGGGGCTGGACCGTGCTCGCCCATGTTCGCCGGGGCGATGACGAGGTGCCTGCCGGAACGACTCCGATCGCCGCCGAACTTACCGATTCCGATTGCGCGGAGAAAATCTTCGCCGCGGCGGACGGGCTTCCACCGGTGCGCCTGCTCGTCAACAACGCGGCACGTTTTGCCTGGGATGGATTCGGAGAATTCGACACAAGCGAATTCGACGCGCACATGCACGCCAATGTGCGGGCGCCGGTCTTGCTGATGCACGAAATGGCAACGCGCCACCCCGGAGGCGATGCGCTTGTGGTCAACATGCTCGATTCGAAAGTCGTCGCTCCAAATCCGGACTTCCTCAGCTACACGCTATCGAAGCACGCGCTGCTTGCCGCCAGCGAGCTTGCCGCTCGGGCCCTTGCCCCGAAGGGGATCAGAGTGAATGCAATCGCTCCGGCGCTGATGCTCCGGTCTCCTGGCCAGAGCGATGAGAATTTCCGGGCGATGCACGAGAACAACCCGCTCCGGCGTGGAGTGACCTCCGCCGACATCATCGCGGCGATCGATTATTTGCTTGCGAGCCCGGCCGTCACCGGCGAGCTGCTCACCATCGACGGGGGGCAAAGGTTCGACCCGCCCGGCCGCGACGTTCAATTCCTGGAGCCATGATGGACACCCCGAAGCTCGACGGGCTGGTGCCCGATTCGCTGCGCCCGCGAAGCGCCAGGATCCTGCTCGATTCTCTCGAAGTGATGGCGGACATCGGCTTCCACGAGTTCGAGATCGGTGCTCCGCAGCGGCTTCTCGTTACCGTTGAGATCTGGCTCGACGACCACCGGACGCCGCCCGGAGACGATCCTGCGGGCGCCTGGGACTATGACCATGTCCGGCGGCAGGTGATGGAGCTTGCAGCGGCGCGGCGTTACAACCTTCAGGAGACCCTTGCGGAGGCGATCTACGTGGGGCTGGCGGCGATGCGCGGCGTGAAGGCGCTTCGGGTCACGACTTCGAAACCGGACATCTATCCGAACGCAAAGGGTGTCGGCGTCGAAATAGCGTCCTTCGACGGCGCGGGCCCTTCCGTTTAGCGACACGTTCGGTTGCTGGAACAAAATGCCTTGCACCTCACTTGAACGCCTAATAAGGAGGCCCGCTTGCTACTCATGTGACCTTAGCACATGGTGGCGTCTAATCCTGGCGACGGGGCTGCATGGGGAGGCCCGGTCCGACCGTGGAGTTCACGGCGTCTCGAGGAGAATTGTGGGTTAATGTCTTACGCCCAGAGGAAAGAGCTTAGCGGCAATCGGACGTTGGCGATCATCATCGTCGCGGTCCTCCAGTTCGCGCTCGGCTATGCGATTGTCACTGGTCTCGCCTATAACGTTATCAAGCAAGCAGCTGACAACCTGAAGACCTTCGACGTGGAAGAGCAGCCGCCGCCACCTGAGCAGCCGCCGCCACCGCAGAAGCAGCCGGAAACGCCGCCGCCGGTGGTCGCTCCGCCGCCGATCGTCCGCACTGCGCCGATCGAGGCTCCGGTCATCCAGACGGTTCGCGAGGCACCGCCGCCGGTGATCACGCCGCAGGCACCGCCGGCCCCGCCGCCGCCTCCGCCCGCGAAGGTTCAATCGGCGCGCGCGAAAGGTGACGTTCGCGCCCTCTTTTCCGGAGTCGACTATCCGGACGCCGCTGTGCGCGAGGGCGTGCAGGGCAGCCTGATTGCCCGACTGACCATATCGCCGGAAGGGCGGGTCAGCGACTGCTCGGTACTTAAATCGTCTGGCAGCACGGTTCTTGACGGCTTCGCCTGCAGGATCCTGCGCCGCGCGAAATTCTCGCCGGCAATCGACAGTAATGGCCACGCGGTCAGCGACACTTTCACCACGCCGACGATCCGCTTCGAACTGACCGGCTGATCTGGGCCGATCGATAGCGAAGTTAAATTTCAGCAGTTTATCAGAGGAAAGTAACGAACAATGGCAACTCCCGCAGCAGCGCAAGCAGGCGCGAATCCTTATGGCCTGTTGCCCGCTCTCGAGCAGGGCGGCATCATCGCCTGGTCGGTGTTCATCATCCTGGTGGGCATGTCGATCTTCTCCTTCTACATCCTGTTCACCAAGCTGATGCAGCAGCAGAAGATTATCAGCCAGGGCCGCAAGGTTCGCTCGAGCTTCTGGAATTCCGCGAACCTTCGCGAAGCATCGACCAAGCTGGACCCTAAGAGCGCCTATCGCGCGATCGTCGACGATGCTCTCCTCGCCCAGGAGCAGCACAGCAAGCTGACCGACCCGATCGACCAGCATGACTGGATGGCGAACAGCCTGGCCCGCAGCCAGGGCGCGATCGGCGCCCGTCTCGGCGAAGGCCTGGCCTTCCTCGCGACCGTGGGCTCGACCGCTCCGTTCATCGGTCTGTTCGGTACCGTCATCGGCATCTACCGAGCGCTCATCAAGATCGGCGCTGCCGGCCAGGCGTCGATCGACGCCGTCGCCGGTCCGGTCGGTGAAGCGCTGATCATGACCGCGCTCGGCCTTGTCGTCGCGGTCCCCGCGGTGCTTGCGTACAACTGGCTCGTTCGCCGCAACAAGTCGGTGATGGAGGACCTCGCGGCCTTCACCAACGACCTTCATGGCTACATCATGTCGGGCGGCTCGGTTAAGCCGCGTTCCGGCCCGGAAAAGCCGACCGGCCCGCGTGGCCCGTCGACGACGACGGCTGGAAACCCGGGTGGCCGCCAGCCGGTTCGCACCGGTGCGACGCAGACCGGAGCCGAAAATCCGACCGCGTAACGCAGTCGATCGGCCGGACCGGGAGGTTCCCGGTCCGGCCTTCGAAAGACCGGTATTAATGAAGGCACACGATCAATGGCAGTAAGTGTAGGACCGGCCGAAGGCGAAGAAGAAGCCATGTCGGACATCAACGTCGTTCCTCTGGCCGACGTGATGCTGGTGCTCCTGATCATCTTCCTGATCACGGTTCCGGTGGTTATCCAGAATGTGCCGGTGAAACTTCCGTCGGTCCGCTACGAAGCGACGACGACCAAGCCGGAAAACGTCTCTCTCTCCGTAAGGGGCGAAAAAGACGGCAGTTGCGGGGTTTACTGGAACCTCACCCGGGTCAACAGCCAGGAGCTGCTCGACCGCGCGGTGAAGAAGCTCAAGGACCAGATCGAAAAGGTCGGCGGAGTCCAGAACCTCAACGAAGACAATATGCCGGAAGCCCATATCCGGGGCGACATCAACACGCCGTACCGGTGCATCGGAGGAACGATTTTCGCGATGCAACGCGCCGGGTTCGCACGGATCGGATTCATTTCCGAACCGCCGCCCGTCCACGGCGTTCGCCAGTAGGAGCTTTCTGCAATGTCGATGCAATCCACGGGCGACAACCCGCAGGGCGAGCCGATGCTGGACGTCAACGTGACGCCGCTGATCGACGTCCTGTTGGTCCTGCTGATCCTGTTCATCATCACCATCCCGCCGCAGACTCACGCGGTTAAGCTCGACCTGCCGCAAGACACGTCGAACACTCCGCCGCCGCCGATCCTCCCGACCAAGAACAAGGTCGTAATTACCGGCTCCGGCGACATCCTCTGGAATGGCACTCCGGTGAGCCAGCAGCAGCTTCGGCTCTACCTCGAGGCGACCCAGCAGATGGACCCGATTCCCGAGCTCCACCTGCAGCCGGAGCCCAACGCTCGTTATGCGCTGGTCGACGAAGTGCTCGCGATCACAAAGCGCGCTCACGTCGAGAAGATGGGCTTCGTCGGTAACGAGGCTTACGCGGGCGCTTTCTGACCGCGCGTTTGAAATTTCCTCTAGCAAGGGCGGCCATTCGTGGCCGCCCTTTTGATTCCTGGCCCCTCTGGCGTTGGCCTTTGGGGCGTGTAATGCAGCGCGGCGATGACACAGGTATCTGATTTCGCGGTCGTGATTCTCGCTGCTGGCCAAGGCACCCGAATGCGTTCGGACACGCACAAGGTGCTTCACCCGATCGCGTCGCGCCCGCTGCTTCTCCACCTTCTCGACGCAGTGGACGGTATCGGCGCGAAACGCCGGGTCGTGGTCGTCGGCAAAGGTCGCGACCAGGTCGAAAAGGCGCTGAACGGGCGGGATGTCACGGTCGCTCACCAGGCCGAGCAGAAAGGGACCGGCCACGCGGTGCTGCAGGCCAGCGGGGCGCTAGACGGCTACGACGGGCCGGTTCTTGTGCTTTACGCGGACACGCCATTCGTCGAGCCTGCAACCTTGAAGCGGATGCTCGACCGTCTCGACGGAGGCGACGGCCCGGGAGTCGTGGTGCTCGCGTCCTGCCCGGAGGATCCCGCTGCCTACGGCCGGATCATCCTGGGCGAAGGCGACCGGATCGCGAAGATGGTCGAATATCGCGACGCGACCGAAGCTGAAAGGGCGGTTCGCCTTTGCAATTCGGGAATGATGGCGGTCCGTTCGAAGGACCTATTCCGCTGGCTTGGCGAGGTGACGAACGACAATGCCGCAGGCGAATATTATCTGCCCGACGTCGTCAACATCGCCGCCGCCGAAGGTCGCGAGGCAGTGGTGATCGAAGCCGATGCCTATGAGACCGCGGGGGTGAACAGCCGGGCCGAGCTCGCCCATCTCGAGCTCGAATGGCAGCGTCGCCGGCGCGAGCGGGCGCTTCAGGAGGGCGCGACTCTTATCGACCCCGAAAGCGTCTGGTTCGCCTACGATACGAAGCTCGGCCGCGACGTCACTGTAGAGCCGCACGTGGTGTTCGGCCCGGGTGTTGAAATCGCCGACGGATCGACGATCAAGGCGTTCAGCCACATCGAAGGGGCGAGCATAGGGGCAGGCGCCGCGATCGGCCCGTTCGCCCGAATCCGGCAGGGGACCAGGCTCGCGGATCACACCAAGGTCGGCAATTTCGTCGAGCTGAAAAAGGCTAGGGTCGGCCCTGGAGCGAAGGTGAATCACTTGTCCTATGTCGGCGATTCGGAGATCGGCGCGCACGCGAATATCGGCGCCGGGACGATCACCTGCAATTACGATGGGTTCGGCAAGTATCGGACGGTGATCGGCGCCGGGGCCTTCATCGGCTCCAACACCTCGCTGGTTGCCCCAGTGACCATCGGCGACGGCGCGATCGTCGGCGCGGGCTCGGTGATCACGTCTGACGTCGAGGCCGACAGCCTCGCGCTCGAGCGCAACGAGCAAAAGGGCATCGCAGGCTGGGCGCGCCGCTTCCGCGAGCGGATGACGAGGAAGGCTGCCGAATAATGTGCGGAATCGTTGGAATCGTCGGGGACAGGTCGGTGGCCACCCGCCTTCTGGAAGGGCTGAAGCGGCTCGAATATCGCGGCTATGATTCGGCGGGTATCTGCACGCTCGTCGATGGCGGGTTCAGCCGCCGCCGGGCCGAGGGCAAGCTCGACAACCTCAAGCAGCGACTCGAGTCGGATCCGCTCGGCGGCACCGTCGGGATTGCGCACACCCGCTGGGCGACCCACGGCGCCCCGACCGAGGGCAATGCGCATCCGCACATCGTCGGGCCGGTAGCCCTGGTTCACAACGGCATCATCGAGAATTTCAAGCCGCTTCGCGAAGAGCTGATCCGCGAGGGGCGCAAGTTTGAAAGCGAAACGGATACCGAGGTCGTCGCTCACCTCGTCGCCCGCGAGGTCGAGAGCGGAGCGTCGCCCCAGGACGCCGTCGCCGCGGTGCTCCCCCGGCTGCAGGGCGCGTTCGCGATCGCCTTCCTGTTTCGCGACGACCCCGACCTGGTGATTGGGGCCCGGATGGGTGCGCCGCTGACCGTCGGTTACGGCGAAGGCGAAAATTACCTTGGCTCGGACGCAATTGCGGTTGCCCCATGGACCCAGCGAATTGCTTATCTCGAAGAGGGCGACTGGGCGGTCGTCCGGCGCGACTCGATCAAGATTTTCGACCGCGACAACAAGGCCGTCGAGCGTACGATCGTCGAGTCCGGAGCCTCCTCCGCGCCGATCGAGAAGGGCAATTACCGCCATTACATGCAGAAGGAGATTTTCGAGCAGCCGGTCGTGCTTGCCGATACTCTCCAGAGCTACATCCGGCCGTTCGAAGGCGAAGTCGCGCTTCCGGACATCGACTTCGACCTTGCCGCGATCGACCGACTGACGATCGTCGCCTGCGGAACCAGTTACTACGCCGGCCTCGTCGCAAAATATTGGATCGAGCAATTCGCCCGGGTTCCGGTCGACATCGATGTCGCGTCGGAATTTCGTTATCGCGATCCGGTGCTCGAGCCGGGCGGGCTGGCGCTATTCGTCAGCCAGTCTGGTGAGACCGCCGATACGCTCGCCGCGCTTCGCCACGCCAAGGCGCAGAAGCAGCGGGTCGCCGTCGTCGTCAACGTGCCGACAAGTTCGATGGCTCGAGAGGCGGATTTGCTGCTCCCGACCCATGCCGGTCCCGAGATCGGAGTTGCCTCGACCAAGGCCTTTACTTGCCAGCTTGGGGTCCTCGCGGCGCTTGCGGCCAACCTTGCCTGCGCTCGCGGCCAGATCGAGCCCAAGGACGAAAAGAGCATTGTCGACCACCTGCAGCAAGCCCCGGCGGCTCTCAACGCCGCGTTGGGTCATGACGATGAAATTTCCGCCATGGCGGATCTCATCGTCCCGGCGCGCGACGTGCTCTATCTCGGCCGCGGGCCCTATTACCCGATGGCTTTGGAAGGCGCGCTGAAGCTCAAGGAAATCAGCTACATCCACGCGGAAGGCTATGCCGCCGGGGAGATGAAGCACGGACCGATCGCGCTGATCGACGACAATGTGCCCGTGATCGTCCTGGCGCCGTCGGGGCCGCTGTTCGAAAAGACCGTCAGCAATATGCAGGAGGTCCGCGCGCGAGGAGGCAAGATCGTCCTGATTAGCGACGCCAAGGGCATTGCCGATGCGGGCGAAGGTTGCCTCGCCACAATCGAAATGCCCGAGGTCCACCCGCTGATCGCTCCGATCGTCTACGCAGTGCCGGTGCAGCTGCTCGCCTATCACACGGCGGTGCTCAAAGGGACTGACGTCGACCAGCCCCGCAACCTGGCCAAGAGCGTCACCGTCGAATGATCGTTCGCGGCGGCTGCCATTGCGGCGCGGTTCGGTTCGAGGCGAAGGTGCCGGAGCCGCCTGTGCCTGCGCTCGACTGCAATTGCTCGGTTTGCCGGATGACCGGCTATTTGCACATCAATGTGCCGCACGAGGATTTCGAGCTGTTGAGCGGCCGTGATGCGCTCGCCAGCTATCGCTTCGGCACCGGTGCCGCCGAGCATCTGTTCTGCACCTTGTGCGGGGTGAAGAGCTTCTACCAGCCGCGCTCGCACCCGGACTGCTGGAGCATCAATGCCAATTGCCTCGACGAGCCGGTGGAACTGGCGGTCGAGAAATTCGACGGGCGTGACTGGTCGGCGGCGAAAGCGAAACTCGACGTGGGGCAGGGTGGCCGCTAGGCCGCGCCGATGCACCGCCCGCTCCGACTGAAGCTCGACCGATCTGCCCTTCAGGACAATTGGCGCTGGCTTCAGGACCGCGCCGGGGTGCCTGCGGGCGCGGCGATCAAGGCCGACGGCTATGGAATCGGCGCTCGCGAGGCGATGCGGGCGCTCCACGAGGCCGGCTGCCGGACGTTCTTCGTCTCAACCTATGCCGAAGCCCAGGAACTGGAACCCGTGCCGGCCGGCAGCGAGCTGGTCGTGCTTCACGGCGTTGGACCCGACGACCTGGAGGCTGCGACTCAATCCGGGGCGCGGCCGGTGCTCAACAGCGCCGAGCAGGTGAAGCGGTGGAAGCAAAGCGCGCCTGGCCGCGCTGTCGACGTCATGATCGACACCGGCATGAACCGACTCGGGCTCCGGGCCGATGAGATGGAAGCGCTCGACGGGCTGACGATCGATACGCTGCACAGCCATCTTGCCTGCGCGGACGAGGATTCCCCCATGAACCTCCGCCAGCTATCGGCCTTTCGCGGGCTTGCCGGGTCAATCCCGGCGAAACGCTATGCGATGGCCAATTCCGCCGCGATCTGCCTTGGCCGCGAGTACAGCTTCGACCTCGTCCGGCCCGGCCTGTCGCTTTACGGCGGGATTCCGCGGCGGGAAGCGCAAGGTGCCATTCGCCAGGTCGCGCGCGTGGAGGCGCAGGTGGTGCAGCGCCGAACGATCGGCGCCGGCGAAAGCTCGGGCTATGGGGCGACGTTCGTCGCTCCCGCCGATACGGAGGCGGCAATCGTCAACATCGGCTACGCCGACGGCTATTTGCGCGGATTCTCGTCGCGGGGGAGCGCCTTTGCCGGAGAATTCGCTCTTCCGGTGCTGGGACGCGTGTCGATGGACCTGCTTGCGCTCGGCTGCGACGCCGCGCCGGATCTCAAGGAAGGGGACTGGGTCGAGCTCGATTACGACCTTCCGACCGCGTCGGAAGCCTCGGGCCTTACGCAGTACGAACTTCTGACGAGCCTTGGGTCCCGGTTCGAGCGGCTTTGGTCTTAGCTTTCGGTTCAGGCGTTTTCGGGGTGTAGCGGCAGAGGTCAGCGACCGCGCAGCGCCAGCATTCGGGGGTCCGCGCCTTGCACGTGTAGCGGCCGTGAAGGATCAGCCAGTGGTGCGCATCGCGGCGGAAGGGTTGCGGGACGATCTTGTCGAGCCTGGCTTCGACCGCGTCGGGGGTCTTGCCGGGAGCGAGGCCGGTGCGGTTGCAGACCCGAAAGACGTGCGTGTCGACCGCGAAGGTCTCCTCGCCGAAGGCGGTGTTGAGAACAACGTTGGCGGTCTTGCGGCCGACGCCGGGAAGGGACTGCAGCTCTTCACGGGTGCGCGGCACCTCGCCGCCGAAGTCGCGGATCAGCGCTTCGGACAGAGCGATGACGTTCTTGGCCTTGGTGTTGAACAGTCCGATGGTCTTGATCGCGTCACGCAAGTCGTCCTCGCCGAGCGCGACCATCTGCTCAGGGGTCTTCACTCTCGCGAAGAGCGGGCGGCAGGCGATGTTGACGCTTGCGTCCGTCGCCTGCGCCGACAGGACTACCGCGACCAGCAAGGTGTAGGGATTGTGATATTCCAGCTCGGTCGTGGGGGAGGGGTTATCCTCCGCAAGCCGCCGGAAGAATTCGAAAACCTCGTCCTTCTTCATTAGCCGGCGATGACGTCGCGCATCGAATAGAGACCGGCCGGCTTGCCCATGAGAAAGCGCGCCGCCGAAAGCGCCCCCCGGGCGAAGATCATCCGGCTTTCGGCGCGGTGCGAAAGGATCAGGCGCTCTTGGTCTCCGGCGAACACCACGTCGTGCTCGCCGGCGACGGTGCCTCCGCGCAGAGAGGCGAAGCCGATCGCGCCCTCGTTTCGCTCCAGCCCCGTCCCATCGCGGCCGCGCTCGGCCTGGAGCGGCATTCCCCGCCCGCGCGCCGCCGCTTCACCAAGCGCCAGCGCGGTACCGGAAGGCGCGTCCGCTTTCATCCGGTGGTGCATTTCCAGGATTTCGATGTCCCAATCGGGCCCGAGCGCTCGTGCTGCCCTCTCGACCAGGTCAGTGAGGAGCGCCACGCCGACCGAAGTGTTGGCGGCACGAAGGACCGCAATCCTCTTCGCTGCGTGAGCGATCTGTTCGTCCGCCTCAGGACCGAGGCCCGTCGTACCGACCAGGATCGGGATTCCCGATTCGACGGCACGGTTCAGGCTGGTCTGGAGTGCGGCCGGCGCGGAGAAATCAACGAGCACGTCGCCCCGGTCCTGGTCGATCAGGAAGCCCGGCGTGTCGGCCGCGGCCGCGGCGATGGCCTGTCCCATGCGCCCGTTCGGCGCGAACAAGGTGATGCGGACGGCGCTCATGGCGCGAGTGTTAGC
>JBDZVP010000003.1:18351-49653 GCA_040255765.1 Sphingomonadales bacterium
TTGGCCCAGCTTTTTGGACTCTGGCGGCCGTAAAAAGTCGAATTGATTTCGATCGTACCGAGCTTGTGCGACGCATATTCGAGTTCGCGCTTTTGCGGCAGGTCGGGTGGATAGAAGGTCCCACGCCACGGCGGAAAGGTCCATCCGCCGATCCCGATTCGGATGAGCCCGCGCGCCATCAGGCGGAAATGCAGCGAATGGGAAGCCGGTTCCGACGCCTGGGCCCCGGAACCGGCTGAGACATTATTTGCCGCTCGGTGCCTGCGGATCGGCCGTCGCGCCCTGGGGCTGGGAGACCGTGGCATCGGCCTGCGCCGGGGCCGAGGCATCCGGTGCGCCGGCCTGCGATGCCAGTTCATTCAGCTTCGCGGTGGTGACTCCAAGAACGGCGCCCTTGTCGCTTCCGGAAACGCCGCTGCGCGGAAGCCGGATCGACTGGCCGTTGGCAAGCTTGATCTTCACCAGGGACTCGTCGATCGATTCGATCGTACCCGCCAGGGTTCCGTCGCTGCCGTAAACATTGGCGCCGGGCGCCACCGCCGCCTTGGCGGCAGCCATCGCCTGCTCGGTCGCGGCATTCAGCTGCGCCGCGGTCATCCCGAAAAGCAGCTTGCCCTGGTTGGCCGTGAAGGAGGTCAGCGGAAGCTGAACCTCATGCGCATTGGTCTTGAGGATGAGCATGTCGCCCTTGACGCCGGTCACCATGCCGACGGCGCCGCCGCTCGGATCGACGACCTGCATCCCGGGGTGAACTTCCGCGGGGGTGGCGGCAAAGGCTTGCGAAAGGGCCAGCGGCGAAGCCGCAAGAGCGGCGGCGAAGGCGAGCTTTGCGAGTCTATGATGTTGCATTGTTTGGCGAATCTCCGGTTCGTGAAACATCCGGCCACCCTAACAAAAGATAAGGTAGGAGGGCAAATCGAAGCGGTCTCGGAAGCTTCGCGCGGTCGCGCTAGGAAAAGGGATGGACGTAGTTCGAAGCATCGTTGTTCTCACCGGCGCCGGAGTTTCGGCGGAGAGCGGGCTTGCCACCTTTCGCGGGCCCGACGGGCTTTGGGAGGGGCATCGCGTAGAGCACGTATGCACGCCGCAGGCTTTCGCTCGCGATCCTGACCTCGTTCATGCTTTCTATGATGCGCGGCGGGCCAGGCTCGCCAGCGCGAAACCCAACGCGGCCCATGCAGCGCTGGCGAGGCTCGACGAAGAATGGCAGGGCGAGCTTCTGATCGTCACCCAGAATGTCGACGATTTGCACGAACGCGCCGGGGCGAAGCGCCTCGTCCACATGCACGGCGAACTCGCGAAGGCCTGGTGCCTGGCGTGCAACGCGAAATTCGGCTGGGCCGGGCCGATGGGGACGGGCGCGGTGTGCCCCAGCTGCGGAAGCAGGGGGCTGGTGAGGCCCGACATCGTCTGGTTCGGAGAAATGCCATACGAGATGGACCGGATCGAGGAGGCACTTCGCAAGTGCGACCTGTTCGTCTCGATCGGGACCTCAGGCGCGGTCTATCCCGCTGCAGGCTTCGTCCAGACTGCCCGGCATTGCGGAGCGGCGACTCTGGAAATGAACCTCGAGCCCAGTCTGGGAACCTTCCTGTTCGACGAGAGCAGGACCGGAAGCGCGGGTGAACTCGTACCGGACTGGGTGGACGAGGTGCTGAGTTCCTCCCCGCGAGTGTAGCTCGTGGTGGAGAGAGGTAACAGGCGTCAGCGCATTTACCCCTCCACCAGCTTCGCTGGTCCCCCTCCCCATCGCTTCGCGATAGGGAGGAATTCAATCCGTCCACTCCAGCCCGATGTCCTGGTAAAGATGGCGATCCTCGCCCCACTTGGGGTTGACCTTGACATGCAGGTAGAGGTGGACCGTCCGGCCGAGGTGCTGTGCAATCGTCGCGCGCGCCTTTTGCCCGATCTCTTTCAGCCGCCGTCCGCCCTTGCCGATGACAATCGCCTTCTGGCTGTCGCGCTCGACTAGGATCTGCTGGCGGATTTCGGTCGAGCCGTCGGGACGGTCCTGCCACGTCTCGGTTTCGACCGCGGACGCGTAGGGCAGCTCCTGGTGAAGCTGTTCGTAAATCTGCTCGCGGGTCAGCTCGGCAGCGACCATCCGGTCGGTGGCATCGGAGATCTCGTCCTCTGGGTAAAGCCACGGCCCTTCCGGCATCGCGTCGGCGAGCGCCGACTTGAGGTCCGGCACGCCGTCGCCCTGCGCTGCGCTGATCATGAACACGTGCTCGGGCTTCAGCTGCTCGGTCAGTTCCAGCGATAGCCCGAGCAACCTCTCTTTCTTGACCAGATCGACCTTGTTGAGCGCGAGGAAGAGGGGGTGCTGGCGCTTCTCGAGCCCCGCGATTGCCCGCTCGACCTCCGCGTTGATCCCGGCCGCGGCGTCGATCACGAGCAGGATCAGGTCCGCGTCCTCGGCTCCGCTCCACGCGGCTTGCACCATAGCCCGGTCGAGGCGGCGGCGGGGCTGGAAGATGCCGGGGGTGTCGACCAGCAGGATTTGCGCCGTCCCTTCGATGGCAATCCCCATCAGCCGCGCGCGGGTGGTCTGCGCCTTGGCGGAGACGATCGCGACTTTCTGGCCGACCAGCGCGTTCACAAGCGTCGACTTGCCGGCGTTGGGCGCGCCGATCACCGCGACGAAGCCAGCGAACGTCTCCCCCTCCCGCTCGCGGGAGGGGGCCGGGGGGTGGGAGGCGGTCGATATGCCCACCCCTAGCCCCTCTCGCGAGCGGGAGAAGAAAGGCGAGCCAAAAGAGCCTTCGCAGCTTCGGTTTCCGCTTCCTGCTTGCTCGGTCCCTCCGCCTCGGCCTCGCCGAGCGTCTTGATCGACACGCGGACGGTGAATTTCGGCGCGTGGTGAGCGCCGGTACGCGAGACGATTTCATAGTTCGGGTTGGGCAACTCCCTCGAGGCTGCAAGTTCCTGAAGCGCCGACTTGGGATGCTTGGGAACGCCCCGCTGCTCTTCGATCAATGGACCCCACAGGCGCCGGATCAGCGCCTCGGCTTCGTCGAGACCGCCTTCGAGGTAGACTGCTCCGATTACCGCTTCGACCACATCGCCGACGACATTGTCGCTCCAATTGGCGCCATCGTCGCGTGCCTGCTTGCCGAGGCGGATCACCGCGGGAAGCCCGATCTCGCGTCCGACATCGCTGCAAGTCACCCGGTCGACCAATGTGTTGAACCGCCGCGATAGGCTTCCTTCCGGCTCGTTGGGAAAACGTTCGTACAGCCAGCGCGCCATCACCAGCCCGAGCACCCGGTCGCCCAGGAATTCCAGCCGCTCGTAATTCTCTCCGCGGCTGCTCGAATGGGTCAGGGCCGCTTCGAACAGCGCGGGATCCTTGGGGGTGTGCCCCAGCTGCTCGATGGCGAAGGCGGCGACATCTTCGCTCACTTGGACTGTGCCGAAAGGCTGTCGCCGACGCGATTGCCGCGAAGTGCGCTAAACCAGGTCCAGGGCCTGAAATAGCTGGAGCTTCCGTCCGTCGACCAGAAAATCATGCTCGCCCTTCCAACCAGGTTCTCAACCGGCACCATGCCGATTCCCCCTTCGGCGACGGAGAAGCGGCTGTCGAGGCTGTCGTCGCGATTGTCGCCCATCAGGAACAGCTTTCCGGCAGGAACGGTAACCGGCGGCATCTGGTCGGCAATCACGTTATTCACCTGGTCGATGATCCTGTAGCTCGCCCCATTGGGAAGCGTTTCGCGATAGCTCGCGTAAACGCAGGCGGGCAGCTCCCCATGGCCGCGGACGACCGGAACGGCTCCCGGAACCTTTCGGCACGGACTGTTCGCCGAGATCGGGATCGCAAGCGGCCGCTTGTCGTCAAGGCGGGCAGCTTTGCCATTGAGGATGACCGTTCCCTCGCGAATCTCGACGGTGTCGCCCGGAAGGCCGATCACGCGCTTGATATAGTCTTCCCGTTCCTCGCCCGGCGGGACGAAAACCACGACGTCGCCCCGCTCCGGCAGATGGGAAAGGATCCGGCCCTCGAACGGCGGAAGCCCGAATGGGAAGCTGTGACGGGAAAAGCCGAAAGGCCACTTAGCGACCGCGATGTAATCCCCGATATAGAGCGTGGGGAGCATCGAGCCCGACGGGATGCTGAACGGCGCGAAGACGAAACTCCGGAACGCCCAGGCGAAGATGGCGACGACGATGACGAAGCGCAGGGTGCCGCCGCGCTCGGCTCGACGAGATTTGCGGGCACGCGCGCGCTTCATCGGCTGTTTGTGCGGGCGGGCCGGCGCCTGCGTCAAGCTATGGCAATATCGCTCGCCTTCACTATGACGCACGGCTGATGCCGACGGACGCATGGAAAAAGATCGAAAGCCACCCGCTCAAGTCGCTGGTCCTGCTTTTTGCTGAAGAGCCGGACCGTCTCCAGCGCCTTTCGAGCACCGTCGCCGGAATCTATTTCGACTGGTCGAAGACCCACCTCGACGAGACTCTTCTCGAAGCCTTCGCGGATCTGGCCGAGGAAAAGGGCTTCCCCGCTGCTCGCGAAAGGCTGTTTGCGGGCGATGTCGTCAACGTAACCGAAGGCCGAGCCGCCGAGCATCTCGCGGAGCGGGGTTCGGGCGCTCCCGATGCGGTGGAACTGGCATCCGCCCGCCGGGCGCGGATGCGGGCGTTGGTCGATGCGATCGAAGCGGGGGCATTCGGGGACGTTTCCGGAATCCTGCACATCGGCATCGGCGGGTCCGTTCTCGGGCCGCATCTCCTCGTCGACGCGCTCGCCGACGAAGGCCTTCGGCTCGACGTCAGCTTCCTTTCCAATATCGACGGCCAGGCGTTCGAGGATGCGGTCGCGGTGCTCGATCCCGGCACGACCCTGGTTGTCGCCGCGTCGAAGACCTTCACGACCGCCGAAACGATGGCCAATCTGGACGCCGCGATCGGTTGGCTTCTCGATGCCGGGGTCGACGATCCCTACGGCCGCGTGATCGCCGTCACCGCCAGTCCGGACGCGGCGGTGGAAGCCGGAATCGACGAAAGCCGGATTCTCGTCTTCTCGGAAGGCGTCGGCGGTCGCTACTCGTTGTGGACTTCGGTGTCGGTGTCGGCCGCCCTCGCGCTCGGCTGGGACGTTTTCGAGGAATTGCTCGAAGGCGCCGCGGAGATGGACCGGCACTTCCGCTACAGTTCGATGGAAGAAAATGTCGTGCTGCGGGCGGCGTTCGCGGACCTCATCTACACGCAGAATGTGCATTGCCAGACTCGCGGCATATTTCCCTACGACGAGCGGCTTCGGATGCTCGTCCCCTATCTCCAGCAGCTTGAGATGGAGTCGAACGGCAAGTCCGTGACCGTCGATGGGGAGCCGCTGGATCGATCGAGCGCACCGGTCGTGTGGGGCGGTGTCGGGACCGACGCGCAGCATGCGGTTTTCCAGCTCCTCCACCAGGGCACGATCACTGTGCCGGTAGAATTTGTTGCCGCCGCCGAGAGCGGCTCGCAGCTACCTACCCACCATCGGCAACTGCTTCTCAACGCATTCGCCCAGGGCGCGGCGCTGATGCAGGGCAGGGCAGGGGATGACCCGCACCGGCGGGAGCCCGGGAACCGCCCAAGCGCGACCATCCTGCTCGACCGGCTCGACGCGCGAAGGCTGGGGTCGCTCATCGCATTTTACGAGCATCGAACGTTCGCGAATGCGGCGCTGCTGGGGGTCAATCCTTTCGATCAGTTCGGGGTCGAGCTTGGGAAGCACATTGCCAACGAACTCGCGGAGGGTGGGAGCGAGATGGAGCTGGATGCTTCGACGCGGGCGTTGATGGAGAAGAGCGGATTATGAGACTTGCTTTGGCGCTCGTCGCGTTGCTCGTCGCTTCGAGCGCCAGTGCCGAGCCGATGCTGTTCGACAACGGGCGGTTGTTCATCCCCGCGGCGATCAACGGCGTTCCGACCGAGGCTCTGCTCGACAGCGGCGCGGAAACGACCGTTCTCGATCCGGAACTCGCGGCGAAAGCGAATCTTCCGCAAGGCCAGGCGATCACGATCAAGGGCTCGGGCGGCAGCGCTCCCGCCCGGGTCGTCGAAGGCGCCGAAATTGGAGCCATTGGACTGACTCTCCACCCGGAAGCGGTCGTCGTCACCGACCTTTCCGACATTTCAAACCGGCTCGTTAAGCGCCCGCTGGCGATGATTTTGGGGCGCGAACTGTTCGATTCCGCGCGGCTGCGCGTCGATATCTCCGGACGAAGCGTCGAGGTCGTTTCGAAGGACACTGCTCCTCCCGGAACTAGGCTTGGCCTGACTGCGCACGCGGGTATTGAATCGATCCCGGTGATCGTAAACGGAACGCCGGCACAGGCGGAATTCGATCTCGGCAATGGCAGCGGCGTTCTGATCTCCCGAGCCTTCGCCGATCGGCTTCACCTTAAGGCGATGGGCCAGCGATCCGGCGGCGGCATCGGCGGCGCGCTGGTTCGGGCTATGGTCCGGATTGGCAGCCTTGAAGTCGCGGGGCGGACGTTCAGGGATGTCGAGGCAGCGGTGGATGATCAGCCGAACGCCAACGACCTCAACATCGGGACATCGATTTTGAAGAATTTTCTCATAACCGCCGACTTCGCCGATCGGACCGTCTGGCTGGAATCCATCGGGGGCGAACGTGGCTGACTTCGATCTTTTCGTGATCGGCGCAGGCTCCGGTGGAGTTCGTGCGTCCCGGGTCGCCGCCGCCCATGGCGCCAAGGTCGCCGTTGCCGAGGAATATCGGGTCGGTGGCACCTGCGTGATCCGCGGCTGCGTCCCGAAGAAGCTGCTCGTGTACGGCTCGCAATTCGCCGAGGACATCAACGACGCGGCGATGTTCGGCTGGGACATCCCGACCAAGACCTTCAACTGGCAGGTCCTTCGCGACAACGTGCTCGCCGAGGTCACCAGGATAGAGGGGGCCTACACCGACACCCTGAACAATCACCACGTCGAGATTTTTCGCGAACGGGCGATGATCACCGGGCCGAACTCGGTCAGGCTGGCATCGGGCCGGGAGATCAGCGCAGCCAAGATTCTGATCGCGACCGGCGCCCGGCCGCAGATGCTCGACATCCCCGGAATCGAGCACGCGATCAGTTCCAACGAGACATTTCATCTCGATGAGATTCCGAAGCGGATAGTGATCGTCGGCGGCGGCTATATCGCCAACGAATTCGCGGGTATTTTCAACGAGCTGGGCTCCACCGTAACGGTGGTCAACCGCACAGACGTCCTGCTTCGCGGCTACGACCAGCAGGTGGTCGACCGGCTGATCCAGATTTCCATCCGCAAGGGCATCGACTTCAAGTTCAATTCGAAGATCGAGCGAGTCGACAAACTCGCGAATGGCCGTCTCAAACTGGAAATGACCGGGTGCGACGACATCGAAGCCGACCAGCTGTTGATTGCCGCTGGCCGGCTGCCGAATACGGAGGGGCTGGGATGCGAAGAGGTCGGAGTCGAACTTGGCGATCATGGCGCGGTGAAGGTCGACGATGACAACCGTTCGACGGTGGACTCCATCTTCGCGGTCGGCGATGTGACCAACCGCGTTCAGCTCACTCCGGTTGCTATCCGCGAAGGCCAGGCCTTTGCCGACACGTTCTTCGGAAATACGCCGACGCGGGTCGACTATGGCTGCATTCCCTCCGCGGTGTTCAGCCACCCGCCGATCGCCGCGGTCGGGATGACGGAAGGTCAGGCCCGCGAAGAATTGGGCTCGATCAAAACCTACACGTCGGATTTCCGGGCGATGAAGAATGTGCTTGCGGGCCGGAACGAGCGGTCGCTTTACAAGCTCGTCGTCAACGAAGGCACCGACCGGATCGTCGGAGTGCACATGATCGGTCCGGACACACCGGAAATCCTCCAGGCGGCAGCAATTGCCGTCAGGGGCAAGCTGACGAAGGCGGATTTCGATGCGACGGTCGCGCTTCATCCGACGATGGCTGAAGAACTGGTGCTGATGCGATGAGCGACGCGATCATCATTGGTGCGGGCCACAATGGCCTCACCTGCGCCTTCTACCTCGCCCGCAAGGGGCTGAAGGTCAAAATCCTCGAGGCGTCGGACAAGGTCGGCGGCGCCGCCGTCACCGACGAGTTCCTCCCGGGCTTCAAGAACTCCGCGGCAAGCTACACCGTAAGCCTTCTCCAACCCAAGGTCATCCGCGACATGGAGCTGGAGCGGCACGGGCTGAAAGTCGTACTCAGGAAGCGCGACAATTTCCTGCCCGGGGATGGCATTTACCTGCTTGCCGGGCGCGGCGGGCTCACCCGCAAGGAGATCAAGCGGCTTAATCCGGCCGATGGAGAAGGCTATGACCGCTACATCGCGGAGCTGGAGACGGTTGTCCGGCTATTGAAGAAGTGGCTGCTCCGGGCGCCGCCCAACGTCGGCCAGAAACTGAGCGCGATCCCGAAGCTCCTGAGCCTTGGGCGCGACATGATGGGCCTATCGCTCGCCGAAACGCGGGTCGTCTACGATTTCGCGGTCAAGAGCGCCGGTGACGTTCTCGACCGCCATTTCCAGGGCGATCTCGCGAAGGCGCTGTTCGGCTTCGACGGAGTCGTCGGAAATTTCGCGTCGCCATACGATTCCGGTTCAGCCTATGTGCTCCTTCATCACCTATTTGGAGAGGCGGCGGGAGTGGAAGGCGCCTGGGGTCACGCGATCGGCGGAATGGGATCGATCACCCAGGCGATGGCTCGCGCTGCCCGGGAAAAGGGCGTGGACATCATCCTCAACACGCCGGTCGAGGAGCTGATCGTCGAGCGCGGCCGCGCTGTGGGCGTTGTGGCCGGCGGCAAGGCGATTCGGGCTCCGATCATCGTCGCAGGCGTCAACCCGAAGCTGCTGTTCGACCGCCTTGTCCCGGAAGGAGCGGTGGACGCCGACGTCGCCTCACGGATGCATGGCTGGCGGTGCGAAAGCGCGACTTTCCGGATGAATGTCGCGCTTTCCGAGCTGCCGAAGTTCACCGTGCTTCCCAAGAAAGGCGATCATCTGAGCGCGGGGATTATCGTCGCTCCGAGCCTCGCCTACATGGACCGAGCCTATGTCGATGCGCGTGCCGAGGGATGGTCCAGGCAGCCGGTGGTGGAGATGCTGATCCCTTCGACTCTCGACTCCACACTCGCGCCAAAGGGCAAGCACGTCGCCTCGCTCTTCTGCCAGCATTTCCGCTACGACCTCGGCCCCGGCAGAAGCTGGGACGATGAACGCGAAAAAGCGGCGGACACTGTCATCGCCACTGTCGAGGCGCACGCTCCCGGATTCGCCAAGGCGATTATCGGCCGCCAGATCCACTCGCCGCTCGATCTGGAGCGCCGCTTCGGCCTCATCGGCGGCGATATCTTCCACGGCAAGATGAGCCTCGACCAATTGTTCAGTGCGCGCCCGATGATCGGCGCCGCCGACTACCGGATGCCGCTCAAGGGACTCTACCTTTGCGGGTCCGGCGCTCACCCGGGCGGCGGAGTCACCGGCGCTCCAGGTCATAATGCCGCGCACGCGATCCTCGCCGACCGCAAACCGTGGCGCAGGCGCGCCGAGTGAACGCACCGCTCGCGGGTATCCGGGTCCTCGACCTCAGCCGGGTCCTCGCCGGGCCCTGGTGCACGCAATTGCTCGCGGACCTTGGCGCCGAGGTCACCAAGATCGAGCGCCCTGGCGCCGGCGATGACACGCGCCACTGGGGGCCGCCCTGGCATGTTCGCGATGGCGAGAAGGTCGCGGCTTATTTCCTATCCGCCAATCGCGGCAAGCTCTCGGCGGCAATCGATTTCGCTACGGAGGAAGGCGCAGCACTGGTCCGCCGACTCGCGAGCTATGCCGACGTCGTTGTCGAGAATTTCAAGGTCGGAGGCCTGGCGAAGTTCGGCCTCGACCCGGCCTCCCTTCGAGAGCTGAACCCGCGCCTTGTCGTCGCGTCGATTACCGGGTTCGGCCAGGACGGTCCCTACGCCGGCCGCGCCGGCTACGATTACATCATCCAGGGCATGGGCGGGCTGATGAGCATCACCGGCAAGCCCGACAGCGAGCCGGGTGGTGAGCCGATGCGGGTTGGAGTGGCCGTCGTCGACCTGTTCACCGGACTGTACACCGCGGTTGCGATTCTTTCCGCCCTCTATCGGCGTGAGAAGACGGGGGAGGGCGCCACCATCGACATGGCCTTGTTCGACACGCAACTGGCGATGCTCGCGAACCAGGCGTCCAATGCGCTGATTTCGGGCGAGGACCCGCCCAGGCAGGGCAACACCCACCCGAACATCGTGCCTTATCAGACCTTCGAAGCAGCCGACCAAAGGATCATCGTGGCAGTCGGCAACGATCGCCAGTTCGAGCGGCTGGCGGACCTGTGCGGCCATTCCGAATGGGCGCGGGATTCCCGTTTCTCGACCAACTCGGACCGTGTCGCCAACCGTGAGGCGATCGTGGACGCGGTCGCCGAGCGCATTCGCACCCGCCCGGCCTCGGAATGGCTGGAGAAGCTCGAGAAAGCGGGCATTCCGGCGGGACCGATCAACACCATCACGCAAGCGCTCGAGGACGTTCAGGCGCAGCATCGGGCGATGGTGCGTATGCTCGCCGGCACGCCCGTCGTCGGTTCCCCGGTGCGGATCGACGGAGCGCGTGCGGATTCCGACCTTCCGCCGCCGAGGCTCGGCGAACATACGGTGCGGGTGCTTCAGGAACTCGGCATCGAGCCCGCCGAGATCGGTCGCCTGAAGAGCGAGTCGATCGTCGGCAGCTAGGCGCGATCAATCGGTGCTTGCGCCCTCGACAAGGACATCCAGCTGATTGTTGCAGCCGTGGGCGATTAGCGACTGAGCCGTGCTGATCGTGTCCGACGGCGGGCTTGCGAGAGTCACGAAGGTCACTCGCGCCATGTCGCCGGTGCCTTCCTGGCTAAGCTCATATTCGCCGCCGCTGGCGACCGGAAGCGAGGCCGGCCAGGAGACGGTATCCTTGCCTGCCGCCCAGTCGACGGTCTGCTCCGCACCGCCGCCACGGATAGTCAATTTGATCGCATCGTCCTTCGTCGGCCGCCACAGGACGAGCTTTGCCGGGTTCGCGACGCACACTTTCCCGCTCTGCGTGATGTCAAGGTTCCACGGACTTGGGTTAAGCGGGACTTCCGAACTGCGCATCGCACTGAACCGTGCCCGGCGGTTCGCCTGCGCCGCGAGGCCCTCGCCCGTCGAAGCCACGGCGAAGGTTCCCGGCCCTCGCAGGGTTCTTGCGCCGCTGGTGTTCAGAAGCATCACGCTGTCGCCCGGCTGGAGCTGGATCTTGGCGCTTTCCGGAAGTGCCTTGCCCGGCGGGTAAACCTTCGCCGACGGCCCGGCCGCGCGCACCACGAGTACCGTTGCAACCGACGCCGATGACGCCGCCAGCGCGATTGCCGCCACTCCGATCTTGAATAGCCGAGTAGTTCTCATCCCCAGGTCCTCCTCAAGCTGATCACTGCACTTATGCTGCTTCGACTTCACTCTTTCGTTTGAAGTTAAATTGCAGGTTTCCGGAAGCCCGTTAACCTTGGCTATTGCCTTCTGCCGATAGAGCGCCCCGGTCAACAGCTTTCGCTAGCGCCGCTGGGCTATTGCTTGCTCTTGAGCGCCTCTTCCAGAGCCTGGATCCGGCGCTCGTTGGACTCGATTAATTCGGCGATTTTCGCTTCGCGCGCTTCGCGTTTGACGACCGTTCGGATCGCACGCGCGATGTCCTCGGAAACGCCGGCGAGCGCCTTCTGCTCGTCCCGGCTGGGAATGGACCCGTCGGGCCTGGTTCCGACGAGCAGGAACCCGATCGGCGGTTCGTTGTCGGAGCTCGGGACGAGCGGAATTCGAATCGGGAAGAGCTTGTCCGAAGGCTCGCAGATGTCTTCCTTATAGTCCTCGGCTAGCTTCGACTTTTTCCACGCCTCGACTTCTTCGGTCCGGATATCGCGAGTCCTCAGCACCCGACCGCCAACGACGACAGCGCTCCGAATTGCCCTAACACCGCGATCGACGCGCTTCAGGATTTCGTCGACCATCTCTCCCAAAGAAGCGGTTTCGCGCATGTCGCGAACGCAGTCCGGCAGGTCGTCGCGGAGAAGCACCAAATTTTTCTGGAACCGATTTTCCGACCATCGCTGGATTCGCTCCTGGATCGGATTCACCAGGACAGTGGAAAGAGCGGCGGCAATGATGACGGGCCCTTCGCTGTTGGTATTGCCATAATAGTTGTAGATGATCTGCTTCAGGCCATCCGCAACTCCGGCGAAGACCGCAACGATCACCAGCGTGATCAGCGCATAATTGGCGGATTTGCTGATTACGAATTCGGCGTCGTAAAGCCGGTAGCGGATCAGCGCGATCAGAAGCCCGAACTGGAGAACAAGCACTCCAAGCGCCAGCGTGATGCCTCCCAACACCTCTAGTGTGAGCTGCAGTCCGAAGGTGTCGGTGGACCATTTGAAATAGTCGCAGGCCATCGAGACGACCCGAAGCACCGCGTAGCCGCTGAAGCCGAGCAGGGCCCAGCGCACCTGTTGGAGCGTCTCGGTAGAATCGGTCTTCCGCAGCGAGCGCAGCAGCATCAGCACCGCCAGCAGCATGAAGAAGACGAGGTAAGCTTTGTAGAGCTGGCCGTGGAGGAACATGAGCACCGGCAGCGCGGCGATCATCCCGACCTTCCCCCATGTGAGCTTGCCGTGAGGGAACAACAAGATTCCGGCGATCAGGAGGACGTTGTTGAGATCGTAAAGCGCGACGTTGACGCTTCGAGGGACTCCGACCTGCCCGAGGAATGCCGAGGATGGAAGCTCCGACCCGATCATCAGCAGGATCGCGAGCGAAAGGATCGAGCTTACCGCGTCCCGGGCGTTCCTCCGGTGAAGAAGCCAGGCCGCCCAGATCAGGAACGGGTAGAAGATGACGTGGACGACATCGATGAAACTCAGAAGCGTCGGCGAGAAACCCGCTTCCTCTGCAGCATTGTCGATGTGGGCCTCGCCAGTGGTCACGGTGACGTCGTGCACCGTCCCGTCCGCTGAACGTACGGTAAGCGGGAAGGGCAGCTCGTCCGTTCCGGTGAGCATATTGCCCATCGCAATGTAAGCCGGGTCGTTTCCGTGCGCGGCAATGGCTTGCTCTGTGAACGGCATCTTGTCGGGAATGGGCAGGCCGTAGATCGCGATGATGTGGTCGCCGGGGCGGAGTCCCGCCTTCCGTGAATCCGGCCCGATCGTGAAGCGAATGCGAGTCGCATCGGCCGGGGCAACGGCGAAGCCGGCACGGCTTCCAATCAAAAGCTGGCTATTGTCCCCGGGCGCAACGTAGCGTTCGTAGAGACCCATCACCGGCCCCACGAGCGCGAGCAGCAAGGCTGCGAACCAGATCGTCGAAAATAGCCAATAGATTGCGGTGTTGAACGGCGGCACACGCTCCGGGAGCTTCCATCCTCCACCGGGCGCGCGGAAGCTTAGCTTCTGCGGGATTGCGATCTGCGCGGTCATTCGCCGCCCGGCCGCGGCACGCGCGACAGGCGTTGGAAGTGCTCGCCAAACTCAAGCGACCGCAGCATCCGGCAGCCCCCGTTGCGTTCCCAACCGCAGGGCCAAGGAGTGCCCGTGCGGGCGCCAGCCTGCAAGCTTTTCCTGATTTTTGAGGAAGAAGGGCGCCCGCCTAGCCGTCGATCGTCTGCTCGCCGTAGCGCGATCTTATGAAGCGCCCCTGCGTTTCGAATGCGTCGAGATCGTTCTTCGCCAGATCCTGGGAGATTTCGTCGAGTGCCGCCCGCGCCGCGGACAGGCCTTCGACGAGCCGCTGGTCGACGGTCATCCCCTCGCTGTCCTCCTGCTTGCGGAACTCCGGCGGGACATTGAGGTAGCGGTCGATAAGGCCGGGCAGATGGATCGACATCAGGCGGCGGGCGTCCTGCGCCTTGGGATCGAGCGTTTCGACCCGGTCCAGCGACGCCTTGAGTGGCGGAAGCCTGGCGCTGATTGCGTCGATCTCGGCGCGCGCGGGGGCGGGAAGGGCGCCGCGCGAGCGATACAGATAGGAATCGAAGCGCTGGACCATTTGCCCGTTGGGCAGGTCGGGCGAGGGCGCCGTCGCAATCGACTGGCCGGGAGCGAAGGCAAGCAGGGCGGCGATCCCGATCGCAAGTCCGACTGCGGCGAGGAACCCGAACATTCCGATCGGCGTGATCAGGCCGACGATGATCGTAAGGACGCTCACGACTCCGATGCCAATCCCGACGCGCGCGACGCGATTGCCGAGATCGCGATTGACCCGTTGCCGTTCGCGCCGGGCGGCGGCGCGCGCCGGCCCGTCGCGCTCGTCAAGCGATCGGGTTACCCGCTCGAACCTCGCGAGCGCCCGTTGGACTTTTTCGTTGACCTCTTCGCTCACTTCGACTCGATCGGGATCAGTGGTGACGACGGCGCCTCAAGCTTGGCTTTCTCCACGCCTTCAGCCCGGGCGATATAGCCTTTCGACTTCTCGACCTCGTTCGAGAGGGTGTTCACGGTCTGCTTCATATTGTCGAGCGCCTGGAGCTTGAAACGATCGATCTGGTCCATCGTGTCGTAGATATTCTGGAACGCTCGCTGCAGCGTCTCCAGCGGGATCGTAGCCGAGGCGGCCTGTTCGTGGATCGCGCCGGTCTGGCTCTTGAGCATCTCGCCCGTGGTGTCGATCATCCCCGCGGTCGTCGTATTCAGCGCGCCGATTTGCTCGAGCACTAGTTTCTGGTTGGTGAGCGCCTGGGCGACGGTCACCGCGGTCCGGAGCGCCGAGACGGTCGTCGTCGAAGCGCGGTCCACGCCTTTCACCAGCTCGACATTATTCTTCTTGACGAGGTCGAGGGCGAGATAACCCTGAACGGTCACCGCCATCTGGGTTAGCAGGTCGGTCGTTCTCTGGCGGGTATAGAAGAGCGCCGTCTCGCGGATGGCCTTGGCCTTGGCCGGGTCGGTTGCATCGAGCTCGTTCGCCTTGTCCTCGAGCTGCTGGTCCAGGCTCTTCGAGATGTGCGCCATCTGCTCGAGCTTGTGCATCGTCTTCCACAGATTCGCGCGCTCGGTGTCGATGGCGGCATTGTCCATTAGCAGCTCGTCCTTGCCGTCTGCGAGGCTTCCGAGGATCTTCTGGATGTGGGTCTGGGAGCTCCGGTATTTGTCGAAGTAACGGTCGATCCGATTCCCGAAGGGGATGATCCCGAGGAACTTCTTCGTCTTCGTCGCTTCCTTGGGATCGAGCGCCTCGACCGTGCGGCGAAGCTCGGTCAGGTCGGCGCCGATCCCCGTATCCTTGTCGATCGCCTTGACCGGCCGGTCGAGGAAACGGTTCGAAGCGCCCGCGGCTTCCGCGATCTCCTTGCGGCCCATCCCGGTGAGCTGGTCGACCTTCTTCCCGAACTCCGGGCTGTTGGAGTCGAGCGCGGCGAGCTCATCGACGAATTGCGCCACGCGCTTGTCGAGTTCGCTGACTTCTTCCTGCTTGAGCGGGACGAGACCCGCGGCTTCCGCCGGTGCGACTGACTGAAGCGCTTCGGGCGGGTCGAGGTTCAGCTTGGTGGCGGTCTTGGTGGCGTCCTTGGCCATTGTCATCTGCCTTTCTCTGCTCGCCGGTCGCGTTTGCCCGACATTCGACGCGGGCGCGCGGCCATGCAAGCTCTTCAAGCTGTATTATAGGTGTAACACGCGGGCGTGCAAGGCATCCCCGATCGATACGGTTGAGGAACATTAACCATGCGTCTGAACGCTTTAATCACCTTGTCCGGCGATAGACGACCCAAAGGCGCAGTCACTGCGGGGCAGAGCGTATGATCGGTTTTCTCAGGAAGATTTGGCGGGACAAGCGCGGCAACGCGCTGATCATCGCAGGCGCTGCGCTTCCGCTCGTGGTCGGCGCCGCCGGTCTCGGGACCGACACCGTACAGTGGGTGCTGTGGAAGCGAGAGCTCCAGCGCGCCGCGGATACCGCCGCCCTGGCGGGAGCCTATGCGCAGATGCAGACCGGGGAGTCGGTCAACGCCGCGGTCGGCGCCCACCTCACCGACAATAACCACACCGGCATCGCTCTGCTGTCGGGCTATCCGAACATTTCCTACCCATCGGACACGGGAACCTACACCAAGGCGGTGCGGGTCACTCTCGCGATGAAGAAGACCTTGGGCTTCTCGTCGCTGTTCCTGTCGACGCCGCCGACGATCTCCGCGGCAGCGACCGCGGCGCTGGTGGACGATGGAAGCTATTGCGTCGTTGCCCTGAATGGTTCGACCAACTCATCGATCACCGTCGGCGGCAGTTCCAGTATCAATATGGGTTGCGGCGCGATTTCGAATTCGACCTCGACGACCGCAGCAGTGGGAACCAACGGCGCGTCGTACAATTTTGCCGCGGACCCAGTTGCCGGCGTCGGAGGCATGCCGAGCTCGATCAACGGCGCGACAGACATTCAACCGCATCACGTCGCTATGCCTGATCCTTACGCGGGCAAATATTCGACGACCCCTCCTTCCAGCTGCCCAGGGAAGATCAACGGCAACAAGACGACGTTCGCGCCCGGGTGCTACAGCGATTTCAAATTCACCGGCAACACGACCTACACGCTCCAGCCGGGCGTCTATTTCCTGAACAATACGAACTTCGACGTCGCCGGCGGCGTGACGGTGCAGGGCACTGGCGTGACGATTATTCTGACCGGCACCTCTCCCGGGGTCGTCAGCACCAACGGTAATGCGACCATCAAGCTTACGGCACCAACCAGTGGCGATTACGCGAACATGCTGTTCATCGGCACGGGCACTTCGGACAACACCATCAACGGCAATGCCGGATCTTATTACGATGGAGCGATGTACTTCCCGAACAGTGCCGTGAACCTGACCGGCAATTCGGGTTCGATGACCCAGTGCGCGATGATCGTCGGGAATTACGTAAACTTCAGCGGCAACTCGAACCTCCAGAACAGCTTGACGCGTCCCGACGGCACGCCGTGCCAGGCCGCAACCCAGGTGTCGGGCAAATCGGTGAGGCTGATCGCATGATCCGGCGCTTTCGAACCCTCCTCCGAGACGAGCGCGGCAACTCGTTCATCGAGATGGCGCTGGTGACGCCGGTGTTCGCGGCGCTCCTCGTCGGAATGGTCGACATCAGCCGCGCGGTTTCCGCGAAAGTGAATGTCGAGCAGGCAGCCCAGCGGGCGATTGAGAAGGTCCAGGCAACGGATTTCAAATCCAGCGACATCAGCACTCTCGAAGATGACGCCGAAGCCGCCGCCGGGAGCGGATCAAGCGCAACCGCCGACGCGTGGCTGGAATGCAATCACGATGGCACCCACCTCGACTATGACACCGGCACCTGCGCCACCGGTGCGAACTACGCGCGCTATGTTCGGGTGAGGATCAGGGGCACCTACACGCCGATTTTTGGCACTCGCCTGTTTCCCGGAGCGAACTCCAACGGAACCGTGAATGTCGGCGGCCAGGCAACGGTGAGGGTCCAGTGATGAAAGCCCTGCACAGGCTTCGCGATCAATCCGGAAGCGCGGCGATCGAGTTCGCGGTCGCTGTTCCAATCCTGGTGACGATCATCTGGGGGATCTTCCAGATCGCCGTTGTCCTGGAGGCAAACGCCGGGATGCAGCAGGCCCTGGGTGAAGGCGCCCGCTACGCGACCATCTTTGACACGAGCACGAACAGCCGCCCCACCGATGACCAGATTTCGGCGAAGATCATGTCGGCGAAGTTCGGAGTCGGAGGCGGGAACTGGCACACGCCGGTCATCGATGACGACGACGAGGGCTCGGACGGCTACATCGTGATCTCCGTTCAATACGACGTGCCGACGGATTTCCTGTTGTTTCCCGGACCGACCGTGACCCTCAGCGGATCCAAGCGGGTCTACACCCAGACGGCCTAGCCTTCTGCGGTTTTCCGGTTGAAGAAGCTGGCGATCGCCTGCGCGACCTCGGCGGATTTCAGCCGCTCCGAGAAATGGCCGTTTTCGAGGACCATTCTCTCCAGCACTTCATCTGCCGTTCCCTGACGAAGCAGCTCCTGGGTTAGCCGGAGCGCCTCGGGCGGCTTGGCGACGAGCGCGGAAACGATTTGCTCGAACGCGCCGACGAGTTTGCCGTCTCCGACGACATGGCTGATAATCCCGGCCTCTAGCGCCTCGTCCGCTCCGAACGGTTCGGCGAGAAGCAGATAGCGAGCCGCGCGCCGCCGGCCCGCCAGCTTCGGCAACAGCAAGGTGCTCGCCGCCTCCGGAACCAGCCCGAGGTCGACGAACGGCAGCGAGAATCGCGCGCTCCGCCCGGCGACGACGAGATCGCAGTGGAGAAGCATCGTCGTCCCGATTCCGACTGCATTGCCCTGGACGGCGGCGACGATCGGGAGTGTGTTGCGGGCGAGGGCACGGAGAAGCCGCCACACGGGAATATCCTCGGAATCGCGCGGAAGTGCGGTCATGAAATCGTGAAGGTCATTGCCGGCGGTGAAATCCTGGCCTTCGCCGCGAATCGTGATCACTCGGATAGCGTCGTCGCTCGCCGCGGCCTCGATCGCGTCGGCGAGCGCGGAATACATGGCGACGGTAATCGCGTTGCGCCGCTCCGGCCGAGCGAAGGCGATGGCCAGAACCGGTCCGTCCCGCTCGATACGCACTTCGCTCATCACCTTCCCCTTCGAATCGGATGACTGTTTGTGTCCTACCGGCTATCGCGCGGCAATCAGCCGGGGAGAATCATGAAGTTTTTTGCCGATACCGCCGAAATTTCCGAGATCCGCGCCCTCGCCGAAACGGGGTTGCTCGATGGCGTGACCACGAACCCGTCGCTGGTTCAGAAATCGGGCTGCGACTTCATTGAAGTGCTGAAGGAAATCACCAAAATCTGCCCCGGCCCGGTTTCGGCCGAGGTCGTCGCAGTGGACTATGACGGGATGATGGCGCAGGCGGATAAGCTCCGCCAAGTCGCCGACAATGTGACGATCAAGGTCCCGCTGACCGAAGCCGGGCTGAAGGCCTGCAGGGCACTCAGCTCCGACGGGACGATGGTCAACGTCACCTTGTGCTTCTCGGCGGCGCAGGCGCTGCTGGCGGCGAAGGCCGGCGCAACCTTCATTTCCCCATTCGTGGGCAGGCTCGACGACATCGGCCACAGCGGAATGGAGCTGATTTCCGACGTCCGGATGATCTACGACAATTACGATTTCGACACGCAAATCCTCGTCGCGTCGGTGCGAAGCCCGATGCACGTCGTCGAAGCGGCCAAGATCGGCGCCGACGTCATGACCGCGCCGCCCAAGATCATCCACCAGCTCTTCAAGCACCCGCTGACCGACGCTGGACTCGCGGCCTTCCTCAAGGACTGGGAATCGACCGGCCAGAAGATTTAGGCGCTATTCCTCGGAAGTCTTGAACAGCACCGCGCCGGTTACGACCGCGGGAACCGGCTGGCCGCTGGGCCCCAGCACCGGCTTGTGTTCAGCGCTCGCCAGCAATTGCTTGCACGCGACATCGACGAGCACCTGCGGCTGCCGGAGCGAATCCGGCATCATCGTGCAGGATGAGGGATTGCCGCCCGCATCGACCGCATAGGCGAGCTTCACAGCGGCCGGTTTGGTCGTATCGGCGGGAAGCTGATTGAGCGTGACTTCCAGGTCGGGAGCAGGTGGAGCGGATAGCCGGTGTTCGGGGAGGGCCCAGGCGGCCTGGCTCCGGTAAACGCCCCAGACGGCGCGCCCGTCGGAGTCCCTCGCCGCGCGAAACTTGACCCTCTTCTGAGCGAGGTAGCAGGTCGTCCTGTCGAGCTCTTCGAAACCGCTCGACGAGGTAATCTTGCAGCTGGCGATGTTTCCGTCCGGCGAGACCAGTAACTCGAAGCGCGTAATCCCTTCCTGGTTCTTCTCGAACGCCTTCATCGGATAATCGCGGAATTCGAACCATGGCAGTGGAGTCTCGGGCGTCGCTGCAGCGACGCTTCCGGCGAGCAATAAAGCGACACCCAACATTGTCCTGTCCTCCAGCAAAATCAGAAGGATGAGGATAAGCTTTCACTGTCGCGGTGGCCACTGGAAATTAACCGGTTGCGGCTATGAAACGGCCGATGGGGCAAGTGATTCACTTCGAAGAGCAGGCCGTTGCCAGGCTTCGTGAGCGGCTGGGACAAGCGCAGGAAGCGAACGAAGACCTTGTCGCCTTCGCGAGGGGCCATTCCGACGCCGTGGCTTCGATCAACTGCGCGGTTCTCGAAGCGATCGAAGCGCCGTCGGTGGAAGCTCTCCTCGACGTGATCACGAGCCGGTGGCCGGACACCCTCGGAATTGACTTCGTCGCCATCGTCCTGGCGGTCGGCGATCGCACTTTCCGCGCGAACTGGAATGGAATCGAACGTGTCGAGCCGGCGTTCGTCGAACGGATTCTGGCCGGAATTCCGGAAGTGGACGTCCAAAGCGTCGAAAGCGGGCATCCGCTGTTCGGAAGTCCGGCGGCTCGCCAGATTCGCGCGCAGGCCCTGATCCGCATCGATGGGCCGGGGCCTTTCCCCTCGGGTGTTATCGCGCTCGGCCAGAGAGCCGAACTGGAGGCCCACAGCAGGCACGGCTCCCACTTGCTCGTCTTCCTCGGGAAAGTGGTCGCCGCGGCCATTCGCCGGTGTATCGCCACCGCCTGAGTCGGCACTCTTCTTGGAAAGGCCGCTGGACCTTGTTTGCGGGGCACCCTATCTCGCGGACCGAACAGCAAAGAGGCCTGTGGAATGAACCAGTTCGACGATCGCGGGCGCGCCTATGAGGCAAAGTTCGCCCATGACGAGGAAATGCAGTTCCGAATCATCGCTCGCCGCAATCGCCTGATCGGCGAGTGGGCGGCTCGCAAGATGGAGTTGTCAGAGGAAGAAACCGCGTCCTACGCCAAGGATGTCGTTCGGGCGGACTTCGAAACCGCCGGGGACGATGACGTGATCCGCAAGCTGCTCGGCGACCTGACGTCCGCGGGCGTCGAAACCGACGAAGAGCAGATTCGCGAGGCTCTCGGCCACAAGATGGTGGAGGCGCGGCGCCAGATCATCCAGGAGCAATCCTGACCGATGGCGATGAGTGCCGCGGAAATCGAGCGCTTCATCACGGACGCGATTCCCGATGCGGACGTGACGATCACCGATCTTGCCGGCGACGGTGATCATTATTCGGCGCGAGTGGTCAGCCGCAGCTTTGCCGGCCTCACGCGCGTTCAGCAGCATCAAAAGGTCTATGCCGCGCTCGGCGGACGAATGGGCGGGCAATTGCACGCGCTCCAGCTGAGCACAGCGGCACCGGAGGAGAAGTGAAGTGACTAGCGCACGCGAGCGGATCGAGGAGATCGTCCGTGGAAACGATATCGTCCTGTTCATGAAGGGGACCGAACTGTTCCCGCAATGCGGCTTTTCCAGCCGTGCAGTGGCGATTCTCGAGCACGTCGGCGTGCCGTTCAAGACGGTCGACGTTCTTCAGGACCCGGACATCCGCCAGGGCGTCAAGGAATATAGCGAGTGGCCGACCATTCCCCAGCTTTACGTGAAGGGTGAATTCGTCGGGGGTTCCGACATCATGATGGAGATGTTCGAGAACGGCGAGCTTCAACAACTCGTGAGCACGCCCGCGGCCTAGCCCAAACTAGAAGGGGCGGTGAGCGGACCAGAGATCGCTTCACCGCCCCTTTGGTGGTTTGTGGAACCAAGTGGACGCATATAACTAAGCAACCGCCGTGCCAGTTGCTAATTTCCGCTGTTTTCCGGGAAAAAAGCTAAGAGAGTGGGGATCGCGTTTTCGTGGAATGTAAAACAATCCGACAGATCGCGCCGTTCTTGGCCGGTTGGCACTTTGCGAGGCCTTCTGTGTTGATGCGCGGATGACCAACGCTTTCCAAACCTCCGGCCCGTTGCTGTTCTGCGACCTCACCCAGAGCTGGTCGGAATTCGGCGGTGGCGTTGGCACCTATCTTCGTCGCAAGCGCGAACACATCCTGGCGAACACGCCGCACCGCCATCTTCTGATCGTCCCTGGAGACGAGGATACGGTCCAGGAGAAGGGGCGATCGATCACGGTCACGATAGCCTCTCCGCCGGTCCCTGGCAGCCCGAACTACCGGCTGCTGCTTCGCAATGGCGCCGTTCGCAAGGCGCTCGAGCGCTTCCGGCCGGATCTCGTCGACTGCCAGGATGGCTACAACCTCCCCTGGGCCGCGCTTGCCTATCGCAAGCGGCACCCGTCCGTCGCGGTGACCGCCGTCTATATGACGGACTTCCCGACCGCTTACATTCACCGGCCCCTGAAGCCGCTGATCGGCGATCCGATCGCCACGCAGTTGAAGGCGCTCGCCTATCGCTATTGCGGGCTTCTGTACCGTCGCTTCGACACGGTGATGGCGCTCGGTGAGCACGGAGGAGCCGCGAAACTTCGGCAACTCGGCGTGAAGAACATCCGGATTGTCCCGCTCGGAGTCGAGATCGACGCGTTCAATCCGTCCAACCGCGATCCCGAGCTTCGGCGATCGCTCGGTATCGAGGACGGCGAACCGATGCTCATCTATGTCGGTCGCCTCGACCGCGAACGCCGCGCGGAGGTCGTGGTGGAGGCCTTCCGCCGCCTGCCCGCGGGCCTTGGTGCACGCCTCGTCCTGGTCGGCGAGGGCCCCATCCGCGATTCGATACTGGAGCGAGGCGACCAGAGGGTGATCGCTCCCGGCTATCTCAAGGATCGCGCCGAACTCGCGCGCTGGCTCGGAAGTGCCGACATGTACGTATCGGCAATGGCCGATGAGACTTTCGGGGTAAGCGTCATCGAGGCGCAGGCGTCGGGGTTGCCGGTGGTTGGGGTCGCGGCCGGCGGAATGCTCGACAGGGTCGATCGCCAAACCGGGCGGCTCGGCCCGGTCGACGACTCCGGGGCGATGGCCGCCAACATTCTCGATGTCTGGAACTCCGACCGAGCGGCAATGGCGGCCGCCGCTCGCGAACATGTCGAAGGCCGTTTCAGCTGGGATCGCACGTTCCAGACTCTATTCGGAGACGTTTACCCGACCGCGCTTGCGGGCAGGGCCGGCCTTGAGGCCGAAACATCCCGAGCCCTGGCCGGAAGCGCCGCCGCCTGAACCCGTTCATCGATGGTGCAGCACTCCGGGCCGACATCGGCGCCGGGCTTTGCTAGGGAGTGTCCATGAATCGCTTCGCTTTCATTTCGGCCGCCCTATTGCTTGCGGCACCTGCGACGGCCCAGGACAAGGCGGCGGACTCCCCCGCGCAGGAAGGGCCGGCCGCGCCTGGCGGCAAACTCGAAAACCTCCTCCAGAACTGCGACGCCCACAAGTTCGAGACCACCGTCGACTCCGTCGTCGATGGCCAGCCGCATCGTTCCAAAGTGAAGATGTGCGGGACGGAGGGGCAGAGCGACTCCGACTGGATCGGAACGCTCAATGACGCGATCGCCAAGCTCGAAGCGAACAAGGAAATGCCGACGGCAACCCGCGACCAGATCGTCAGCGCGATCAAGGCGGAGATCGCGCGGCTCAACGCGGCGAGCGAAATGAAGGTGAACGACACGCTTCCACCAGGCAGGGCAACCGCTTCGCCGGAGCCGCTGTCGAACGATTATTCGGTGCTTCCGCCGCTTCCGAACACGGCTCCGCCGCCTCCGCGTGTGCTGCCGCGGGCCGTGGAAGCGGCTACGGGCGCTGCTCCCGCGGTTGCAGCTCCGCCCAAACCGGCAATGGCCAATCCGCGGCTACGCTTTTCGTGCATGAACCCGGATTATCCGGGCGGCGGTCCTTGCGTGACTCTCACTCGGGACACTGTCGTGACGGTGACCGCACCGGACGCTGTTCCGGCGGGCTTGTCGCTGCGGTTCGTGCGCCAGGGCGATGATCGAGCCGAGGTCGCGCTTGGCGCTATCCGGAAGGGCGGAAACGTTCGCCTGTCGATTCCCCGGCCGGTTTGCTCGGGGGTCGTGACGAGCGAGGTCGAGATGCGGGTCGTTGGCGGCGGGCAGGTGCTCGACCGGCAGGGGCCGTTCCTGCTGCGCTGCTGAGCAGGATGGAGGCGCCCTACGAAGTCGCGGAAGAACTCGAGCCCGGGATCGCTCGCCTACTTGCTCACAATCCTTCCGCCTTCACCTATTATGGAACGCAGACTTACCTTGCCGGCATTGGTGAGGTGGCGGTCATTGACCCCGGTCCCGATGACCCGGCCCATATCGACGCGATTATCGAAGCGGCGGGAGGGCGGAAGGTCGCCGCGATCGTTTGTACGCACACCCACCGCGACCACAGCCCCGCCGCCGCTCCGCTGGCAAAGCGGACCGGAGCCCCGATTATCGGCTGTGCGCCGCTGGCGTTGGAGACTGTCGGGCCGCGCGCTGACGCCTCTTTCGACGGCGACTATTCACCGGACCGGATCCTGCGCGACGGCGAGAGCATCAGCATCGATTCCAGCGAGCTGACCGCGGTCGCGACTCCGGGCCACACGTCGAACCACCTTTGCTTCGCCTGGGGCGACGCGCTGTTTACCGGCGATCACGTGATGGGCTGGTCGACCACAGTCGTCGTCCCGCCCGATGGCGACATGGCCGCCTATATGGCCAGCCTCGACAAGCTCCGGAAACGCCGTGACCGAATCTACTTCCCGGCGCACGGTCCGCCGGTGACGAACCCGGCCCAATATGTCCGCCACCTCGTCGGCCACCGGATGCAACGCGAGCGGCAGATCCTCGGCCTTGTCAGTGAACGGCCACGCGACATTCCGGACATCGTCGCAAGGGCTTATCCCGGGCTGGACCCCCGCCTCACCGCGGCGGCGGGCGGGTCGGTTTTTGCTCACCTTCTGGACCTTGAGCGCCGCGGCATGGTTGTTCAGGAAGGAGAGCTATGGACAGGGACCGGATCCGACTCCCGCTCCTGATCGGAGCCGTGGTGATTGCGTTGCTGCTCGGGCTTGCGCTCGGCGGCGCGGGGCTGGTGGGAAGCCTGTTCGGGGAACCCAACCCGAAGGCGATCGCGACCTCCAGCCTTGAATCCATGCGGTCCCAGAATCGGCTGGTGGTGTTCGTCGCCCGCTACGTCTCGGTCACCAGCGCGAGCCAGTCGAGGCTCGGCCTTTCGACCGAGCGGACCCTGATTCTTCCTGGTGATGTCCGGTATGAGCTCGACCTTTCGAAGCTGACGCCGGACGACGTCAAATGGGACGGCGCTTCCAACACGCTGTCCGTCCGGCTTCCCGACGTGGAAATCGCGGGGCCGGACGTCGATCTCGCGAAGGCGCGCGAATATGGATCGGGCGGCATTCTCGCGACCTTCACGAACGCGGAGCAGTCGCTCGACCAGGCGAATCGGGCGAAGGCCGTCGCTGACCTCCGCGAGCAGGCGAAGGGGGAGGTCCCGATGCGCCTCGCCCGGCAGGCGGCTCGGCAAGCTGTCGAGCGGAGCTTCGCATTACCTTTGAGGGCCGCGGGTTTTGCCGATGCCAAGGTCGTCACCAGCTTCCCCGGAGAGGAGCAAGGCACTAGCGTATGGGACGTCTCGACATCATATGAGAATGCGATCGCCGAAGCGAATAGGCGCGAAGCGGCACAAGGGCAGAAATGACGGCTCACGATAACAGTTTGAAAGGCCTCGACTTGCTTGCCGAGATCGAGCGGCTCAAGCGCGAGCGGAACGCCGTGATCCTCGCCCATTATTACCAGAAGCCGGAAATCCAGGACCTGGCCGACTTCGTCGGCGACAGCCTCGATCTGTCGCGCAAGGCTGCCGCCACCGACGCGGAGGTGATCGCTTTCTGCGGGGTCCGGTTCATGGCTGAAACGGCGAAGATCCTGTCACCCGAAAAGACGGTGATCCTGCCCGACATGGACGCCGGCTGCAGCCTCGAAGACAGTTGCCCGCCCGACCAGTTCAAGGCGTTCCGCGAAGCTCATCCGGATCATATCGCGCTGACCTACATCAATTGCTCGGCTGCGGTGAAAGCCCTCTCGGACGTCATCGTCACCTCGAGCAGCGCGCAGATCATCCTCGACCAGATTCCGCCCGAACAGAAGATCATCTTCGGGCCCGATCGGCATCTCGGCGGCTATTTGAAGCGGAAGACCGGCCGGGAGATGCTTCTGTGGCCGGGCATCTGCATCGTCCACCAGGCGTTCAGCGAGACCGAGCTGTTGAAACTCAAGGCCGAGCATCCCGGCGCTCCGGTCGCGGCGCATCCAGAATGCCCGCCCCACATCGTCGAGCATGCCGACCATGTCGGCTCGACCAGCTCGATCCTGAAGTTCGCGCTGGAATCGGATGCGGACACGATTCTCGTCGCGACCGAGCCGCACATTATCCACCAGATGGAGAAGGCCGCTCCGGGGAAGACCTTCATCGGGGTCCCTGGCGGGGACGGCAACTGCAACTGCAACATGTGCCCGTACATGGCGCTCAACACGCTCGAGAAGCTCTACGTGGCGCTTCGCGATTTGAGGCCGCAGATCGAGCTTTCGACCGAGTTGATGGACGCAGCCCGGATTCCGCTCGAACGGATGCTGCAAATGGCGGGCGGTACCGTCGGCAAAGGCGATGTCGGGATGCCGATTATCGAAGACCGCGAGGGCGGTGTTCCTCCGGAAGAAATCGACCCGAAAATCAGCGGCGACTAATTCGCTTATCGAGAGTTGTCCGGGTGCGGGCTTTACACCGCGTCGGGAGCGGATACGGCAATTTCCATGCGCTTATCAGACGACTCGGAAAACTCGGAATCTCATGCGGTTAGCGACGAATTGAGTTCGTCTCCGAAAACTTACGTCAATCCGGTCCTCGACCGGGATTTCCCCGATCCCGCGGTCATCCGCGCTGCGGACGGCTTTTATTATGCATATGCGACCCAGAGCCTTCACCATCACAAATGGACGAACATCCAGGTCGCTCGTTCCGAAGACCTTATCCGTTGGGAGTACCTCGGCGAGGCGATGCCCGAAAAACCGGCCTGGGCGCGGGAAACGCAGGATATCTGGGCACCGAGCGTCATCTACGACGGCAGCACCTATTTCATGTACTATTCGGCGACGCCGGACGTCTGCCACCATCACGAGCGCGGTCACGCGCTTGCAGTCGCGACCTCAAAGTCTCCTGCGGGGCCGTTCGTCGACATGGGCATGCCCCTGCTGCTCGGCGCGGGCTTCGAATATATCGATCCGATGGCCTATGACGATCCCGTGACTGGCAAGCACCTGCTTTACTGGGGATCGGGTTTCCAGCCGATCAAGGTGCAGGAGCTAAGTCCGGACCGCCTGTCCTTCGCTGCGAACAGCAACCCCGTGGACCTCGTCTGGCCGAACCCTGTCAAGGGCGCTTTCCCGAGGCTCGTCGAAGCCTCATGGGTGATCCGGCACGGCGGCCATTATTTCCTCTTTTACTCGGGCGACAATTGCTGCGGCCCGGACGCCCAATATGGAGTGATGGTTGCCCGCTCGGACAATGCGATGGGGCCCTTCGAGACTCTGGAGCAGGCAAGGGGCGTTCCCGGCAGCCTGATGCTTCACAAGAATCATTTCTGGCTCGCCCCCGGTCACAATACCGTGGTCGAGGACAAGGCTGGGCAGCTTTGGATGCTGTATCACGCGATCGATCCCGCCAAGCCGCGGCAAAGCCAGGACCGGGAGATCAACAGCCGCCGGGTGATGCTTATCGACCGGATCGAGTGGAAAGACGGCTGGCCGTGGATCGGAACGCCATCGCATGAGCCGAGGACGGCTCCGTCGACTTAACGCGCCGCCAGCTTCAGGCGCCGGCGGTCAATTCCGGCGTCGGAATCGACGCCCAGGATCGTCCTTTGCCGCTGGATCTCCTCATAGAGCGGTTCGTAGACTTTTCGCTTGCCGTTCGCGCCCACGGTCGAGAGCAATCCGACATCGCAATGCCGGCTATTGTCCCATCCGGGATAAGCGGTGACGGGATAGATGCAGATCCCCTCGATCTGCACGCCGCGTCGCATTGCCTCGCCAACCTCGTCGCAGACATAATGTAGCCACGCCGGGCGCCCGGAGCCTTCGGCTCCCGTCTCCGACAGGAACAGCGGCTTTTCGTAGCGCTCGGCGACCTCCACGAGCATGTCGGCTAGCGGCCGATATTCGTGATGGCCCATCGGTACGGTCGGGCCTTTCCAGTACCATTGGTTGTGCGGATAATAGTTGAGCCCGATGACGTCGATCTGCGACCGGTCGCCGCCAAGGGCGGGCTCGGCCTTGCCCAAAATCCAGTCATAGGCTTCGAACATTCCGGACCGGCTCTGCTCGGCCTCGCGCAGCGTCGACCGCCGACGGTCGTGCGGAGCGACGTGGATCAAGGGCTCGGCCCCGACGACGATGGTCCGCGGCCACTGCTCGCGGATCGCTTTCGTCGCTGCGATCCAGGCGGTAACGAGCTGGCGCTTGAGCCAGCCGCGCTTCTTTGGGCCGACCTGCGGAAAATAGCCGCTTTCCACCGCCCAGCACACGAAGTTGATCTCATTGAGCGGGCAGATGAGCGGCGGCTGCGTCGTGACGCTTTCGCGGAATTCCAGAGCGGCAACCGCGAACTCGGCGAATTTCTTCGGAAAATCCGGGCTGCCCTGGTCGACGTGATCGGGCGATCCGTAGTGGAACAGGTCCCAGATCACCTGTATCCCGGTTTGCTCGGCGGCCTCGAGCATCGGCAGCCAGCTCGACCAGTCATAGCGCCCGGGGGTTTTCTCGATGAGGTGCCAGCGCAGCCCGTCGCGCAGTGTCCGGAACCCCAGCTCCGAGCATTGCCGGTAGTCGCCAAGCACATGCCGGTCATGCGACGTCGCTCCGATGAGGTCGAGCCGGACTCCGTCGATCCGACGGTGCGACGAACATTCGAATCCTGCCTGGAAAAAGCTGTCGAAGGGACTTGCCATTGGTCCTTTTGGATTGCCGCGATGCGGCATCTCAACGAGGCACGCACTGCAACCGTTCCGCCTGCGGCGCCGGGTGAAGCATCAGGAAAAGGCGTGGTAAACGCCATACAGGCTGGTGATCGTCAGAACGATTCCGACCAAAACCAACAGCGTCCTGGCGCTTACCCGCTTCGCGACGATTGCAGCAAAAGGGGCGGCGATGACGCCGCCGATCAGAAGACCGAGGGTCGCCGTCGAAAAGGCGTCGATCCCGAGCGAGAAGATGAACGTAACGGACGCGCTTACCGTCACCAGGAATTCCGCGCTGTTCACCGTTCCGATCGTTCGGCGAGGCTCGCTTCCCTGGACAAGCAGATTGGCAGTGACGACCGGTCCCCAACCACCGCCTCCGGCGGCGTCGAGGAAGCCGCCGATCAATCCCAGCGGCTCGACAATCCGCGCAGGCTTGTGTTGCGGCGGGTAACGGACGCCGCGCCAGACAAGGTGAAGGCCGATCACAGCCAGGTAGGCGAGGATGAATGGCTTCACGGTCGCCCCGTCGATGCGGGTCAAGACGTATGCGCCAAGCACGGCGCCGACGACGCCCGGCAAAGCCAGCCTGAGAAGCAGTCTCCAGTCAACGTTCCGGTGAACGATATGGCTGATTCCGGAAACTCCGGTCGTGCAACATTCGACCATATGAACGCCCGCCGAAGCCTTGGCCGGCGGAACTCCCAGGGTGACGAACAAGGTCGTCGAAATTACGCCGAACGCCATTCCCAGAGCGCCGTCGACCAGCTGCGCGAGGAAGCCGACCGCGATGAACGGAACAAGTATCTCGACAAAGCTGCCGCCAAACAGGTCGGTCATTCAATTCCCCCGCGTCGAACGAGCTTCCCGTTCCCGTTTACGGCAATTCTGCTAATCGCTCAGTTGGCTTGGCGCCATTACCGAAAGTCGGCGCCGGTCCCTGTTGGCGTCGTTCCGCCCACGAAATTTCTCTGCCGCCATTCGTCCGCTTGTCGAAGGGGGCGTTGACTCGTGCGACTACGGGCCCGCACTCTTGAGCGAACAGAGGAGAATAATCCTTGCGCAAGATCGTCTTTGTCGCTGCCGCCGCGCTCGTTGCCACCGCCGCCGTCGCCCAGAACGCCGATCCCTATTTGTGGCTGGAGAATATCACCGGCGAAAAGGCGCTTGCACAAGTCAAGCAGTGGAACGCTGAGACCGAGGCCGTTCTGACGGCGATGCCGGGCTTCGAAGAGCACCGGAAGCGGGCGCTGGCGATGCTCAACAATCCGCACCAGATCGCCACGCCGGACGATGTCATGGGCGACATGGTTGCCAATCACTGGGTCGACGCGGACCACAAGCGCGGCCTGTGGCGGGTCTCGCCGCTGGCTGATTATCTCGCCGGTAAGCCCCAGTGGCGAACGCTCATCGATGTCGACGCGCTCGGAGCCAAGGAGGGCAAAAGCTGGGTCTGGCACGGCGCCAACTGCCTCCCTCCGCAATATCAACGCTGCCTGGTGTCGCTTAGCCCCGGCGGCGGCGACGCCGACGTGATCCGCGAGTTCAACGTTCCGACCGCGCAGTTCGTCGCCGACGGCTTTACTGTCCCGGTCGGAAAGAACAGCGCTACCTGGCTCGACAAGGACACGCTCCTGGTCGCGCGTGTCGAAGGGGAGGAGACTGCGACCCGCTCCGGCTATCCGCGCACGGTCAGGCTGTGGAAGCGCGGAACGCCGTGGGATTCGGCGACTCTGCTCAAGCAGGGCATCGAAAACGACATCTCGGTCAATCCGTTCTCGATGATGGACGGGGACACACGCTACGTTGGCGTCAATCGCGGGGTCGGCTTTTATGCCAACAAGCGCTTCATCCTCACTGGCGACGGCACGCTGGTCGAGCTTCCGATTCCGGAGACAGCGGAGCTAGACACGATTATCGGCGGGCAGGCGATCGTCAGGCTGATCGACCCACTCGGCCACTTCAAGCCCGGAACGGTCGTGGCGTACGACATGGCCTCGATGCTTGCCGGTCAAAAACCCGCGCCGACGCTCGTGATTGCGCCGACCGCGAGCCAGTCGATCGAGCAGGTCGGATCCACGGAGCATGTGCTTTGGATCAAGGCACTGGACGACGTTTCGGGCAAATTGTTCGCGCTTCGGCGCCACGCGGATGGAAGCTGGGCACGCCAGGAGATGCCGCTGGCCTCGAACAGCACGATCCAGCTGGTCGGCGGCGCCGACAAGAAGGACATCGCCTTCGCCACGGTCGAGGGAATGCTCGACCCGACTACGCTGGTCGCGATCGGACGGAGCGGCGTCCAGACCGTCCAGGCCCTTCCTGCCGAGTTCGACGCATCGAAATTCAGCGTCGTGCAGAGGTTCGCGACCTCAAAGGACGG
>JBDZVP010000069.1:0-4996 GCA_040255765.1 Sphingomonadales bacterium
TGGCGCTTCAAAGCCGTTTTCGCTCTCATATTGGCTGAGTGCTTCAGTCGCCGCGTCGGTCGCTCGCTGAAGCATTCCCTCGCCGCGCTGTTCGATCTCCGAGCGCATCGGCGTGCCCTGGACGAGACCGAGAGCCACGTCGCGCGCCGAGGCCGCGCGGCTGGAGAGTTGGACTGTTTCGATCTCGACATCGCGAAATTCGGCCGCGATGAGGTCGGCCCAGATCGTGTCCGGGTCGTGATAGCGGAACGGGATTCGCTCATAGAACGCGCTCGAATCTTCAGGAAATAGCGCGGCGACCGCCTTTCCCGCGGCATATGTCGCGACGTTGCGGTCGATCCGGTCCCAAATCGCCAGAAGGTAATGCCCGCCCTGGCGAAGGACTCGCCGGGCTTCGGCATTGGCCTTCACCTTGTCCGGGAAAAACATCACGCCGAACTGGCAGGCGACCAGGTCGAAGCTCGAATCCTCGAAGGGCAAGGCCAGCGCATCGGCCTGCATGAAACGGACGTCCGCGGCGGGCACCCGCAGCCGCGCCTGATCGAGCATCGGCTGGTTGAGGTCGGTGGCGACGATCTCCGCTTTCGGCAGCGCGCGGTGCAAGGCTTCGGTGACGATTCCCGTCCCGGCGGCGGTTTCCAGAATCCGGGCCGGCGAGAGCGCTTTGGCGCGCTCGGCCACGACTTCGGCATAAGGCTGAAACAAAAGCGGCACCATGTAGCGGTCGTACATTGCCGGAATCGATCCGGCGAAGACGGTGTCGGTCGCGGTCATCGGCGGAACGGGCCCCCTTGCTTGCGGGTTTCTGATACTCCGGAGGTGAACCATGGTCGACACCATGACGAACTTCGCGGCCGAGCGCGACGCGATGATCGAGCGCCAGATCGAAGCCCGCGGAATCCACGAGCCGACGATTCTCGAGGCGTTCCGCTCCGTCCCGCGCGAAGAGTTCCTGTCGAAGGAATATGCGGACCTCGCTTATGGCGATCACCCGCTGCCGATCGAGGCGGGACAGACGATCTCCCAGCCTTACATCGTCGCGTTGATGATCCAGGCAGCAGAGATGAAGGCCGGCGACAACGTGCTCGAGGTCGGTGCGGGCTCGGGTTACGCCGCCGCGATAATGAGCCGGATCGCCGGCCGGGTCACGGCGGTCGAGCGCCAGCCGGACCTCGTGAAAGTCGCGCAGGAACGAATGCAGAGGCTCGGCTTCGACAATGTCCGGATCGTCCAGGGCGACGGAACCCGCGGCTGGGAGCCGGAAACGCCCTATGACGCGATCCTCGCCGCCGCCAGCGGAAGCCATATCCCGCCGGCCTGGATCGAGCAGCTGGCGGACGGTGGCCGGATCGTCATGCCGGTCGGTGAGCCGACCTTCATCCAGAAGCTAATCAAGGTGACCAAGGGCCCCGGCGGCAAGCTTATCACCGAGGACCTTGGCGGAGTCCGCTTCGTTCCCCTGATCGGGGAGGAAGGATGGAACGATGCCTGACACCCTGACCCGCACTTTGCCCGAGCTGATTCGGGATTCGGTGGAGCCGCTTCCCGAAATCGAGGACGATCGCTTCGGGGCTTTCTTCGACCGCTTCGGCGACGCGCGAGTCGTCTGCCTTGGCGAAGCCAGCCACGGGACATCCGAATTCTATCTGGCGCGGGCGCAAATCTCGAAGCGGCTGGTCGCGCATCACGGCTTCAACATCGTCGCGGTCGAGGCGGACTGGCCGGATGCCGCCACCATCGACCGCTACGTCCGCCACCGGCCGCCTCGCGAGGGCGAGGAAAAAGCCTTCCAGCGCTTCCCGACGTGGATGTGGCGCAACAAGGAATTCGACGGCTTCATTCGCTGGATGCACCGTCACAATCACGGGCGCGACTACGCCGGCATGGCGGGCTTCTACGGGCTCGACCTCTACAACATGAGCATGTCGATGCGCGCGGTCATCGACTTCCTCGAGGAAGAGGACCCGGAGGCGGCGAAGGTGGCGAAGACCCGCTACGGCTGCCTCGATCCATGGGCGGACGAGCCGCAGCGCTACGGAGCGATGGCGCTCTATGAAGGCTATGCGCGCTGCGAAGTGCCGGTCACGCAGATGCTGATGGACTTGATGTCCCGCCACTTCAAAGGACTGTCGGAGGAGTGCGACGAGTGGCTCGACGCGGCGGCGAACGCGCGCGTCGTCAAGAACGCGGAGGCTTACTACCGAGCCATGTACCGCGGCGCCGAGGAAAGCTGGAATCTCCGCGACACGCACATGTTCGAAACGCTCACCCAGATCCTCGACGCCAAGGGGCCGAACTCCAAGGCCATCGTCTGGGCGCACAACAGCCACATCGGCAACGCTGCCTACACCGAGATGGGGCAGGTGCGCGGCGAGCTGAACATTGGCCAGCTGGTCAAGGAAAGGTTCGACGCCAAGGCGCGGCTGGTCGGCTTCGGGACTCACACCGGGACCGTCGCCGCCGCCGATGACTGGGACCAGCCGATGAAGGTCAAGGCGGTCAACCCTTCGATGCCGGAAAGCTACGAGCGCGTGTCGCACGACAGCCGCCTGCCGCGCTTCCTCCTCGATCTGCGGCCCGAGGAGATCGGGCGCGAGATCAAGGAGGCGCTGATGGAGCCGCGCCTGCAGCGGTTCATCGGCGTCATCTACCGCCCGGAGACCGAGCGCTGGAGCCACTATTCGACCTGCATCCTGCCGCGCCAGTACGACGGGTGGGTCTGGTTCGACGAAACCAGGGCGGTCACCCCGCTTCCGGGCGAGCAGCGCCCTGGCGACGACGAGACCTATCCGTTCGGCCTGTAGACCGAGCTACGGCTTCGCTTCGATCACGAGGTTGAACGGCGTTTCCGCTGCCCTTCGGACGGTCCCGAATCCAGCCTCGTTGAGCACATCCTTCAGCCGTTTCTGTCCCGCCTGTGCGCCAAGCGCGAGACCGACCTCCTGCGACTTGGAAGCCGGCGTGCAGATCATCGTCGAAGCGGAATAGAACAGGCGCCCTACGGGGTGCAGGTTCTCGGCCAGGCTGTCGCCCGCCATCGGTTCGACCAGCATGAATGTGCCGTCCGCTTTCAGCATTTCGCGTATGTGCTTCGCGGCTCCAACGGGATCGCCCATGTCGTGGAGGCAGTCGAAGCAGCAGACGAGGTCGAAGTCTCGCCCCGGCGCGTCTTTCGCGCTCGCAGTTTCGAAGCGGATGTTGCGCAGGTCTCCTGCCTCCTTGGCGGCCTCGCGGGCGCGCTCGATCGACTGTTCGTGATAATCGATGCCGACGAACTCGCTGTTCGGGAAGGCCTCGGCCATGATGATCGTCGAAGCGCCGTGGCCGCAGCCGATATCGGCGACTTTCGCCCCGGCTTTGAGCTTGTCGAACACGCCTTCAAGCGCGGGAATCCAGTTCCCGACGAGATTCGCACGGTAGCCTGGCCGGAAGAATTTCTCCGTTCCCCGAAACAGGCATTCGTGATGCTCGTGCCAGCCGACCCCGCGGCCGCTCTGGAAAGCGTCGGTGACCTTCGGCTCGTCGATATAGGCAGAGGCGATGACCTCGAAAGCGGGCGCGACATAGACGGGCGATTCTTCATTCGCGAGCGCCATGTGCTGTTCCGGATTGAGCGCGAATCGCTCTTCCTGCGGATCGTAATCGATGAATCCCGAAGCGGCCTGCGCAGACAACCATTCACGGACATAGCGTTCGTCGAGTCCGATTTTGTCGGCGAGTTGGCGGCTCGTCGCCGGCCCGATTTCGGCGAGCGTCTTGTACAGGCCGAGCTTGGTGCCGGTGATGACCAGGCTACCGCTGATCGCGGCGGCCATGTCGCCGACCATCTTGTGCATGAATTGTTCGAGCTTGGCCGCGTCCGGCTCGTGCGTCTGAACCGGGCGGGGCGGGGCAGTCGTGGCCATTTGCGCCTCCGTCTTTCCGAGTCCCCCGTGCCCATCGGATTACCACAGGGCCGCCGCCGATACTCCTTCAAACGGAGCAACCTTGAGCCACAACCGATGTTGTTATCCTGAACGAAGGCAAGCCCGGGCCGTAGACTCATGGTTGAACATCGGAAGGAGACCATGCCGCACCGCCGAGGAAGCTTTCAGGAGGACTGGAACGACCTGCTGATTCGATTCGCGCATCGCCGGAAGCATGACCATCCGCGCGAGGAAATGCTGGAGCAGGCGCAGGAGGAGGCTCTGCATTCAGAACTTTGCGAGCCGTCCGACCCTCACCAGGCGCTGTTCGAGAGGGCGCACGCGCCTTAGGCGCGCTTCGACTTTCCGCGAATCTTCGTAATCGTCGTCGCGTTGCTGATCTGCTCGACATCGGTCTTGCAGTGGATCAGGCGGATACCCTTTTTCTTCAACGCCTCGTCAAGGACAGGCTCGAAATCCTCGGTCTTATCAACCGTTTCAGCCCAGCCGCCATAGGCTCGCGCAAGCGCCGCGAAGTCGGGGTTGTGAAGCTCCGTCGCGCTCAGCCGCTCGGGATATTCGCGCTCCTGGTGCATGCGGATGGTGCCGAAGCTGCCGTTGTCGACGAGGATAACCAGCAGGTCGCAGCCATATTGCGCAGCGGTCGCAAGCTCCTGTCCATTCATCATGAAGTCGCCATCGCCGGCCACGGCCACAACCGGCCGGTCCTTGAACCGGAGCGACGCGGCGACCGCGGCGGGCACTCCATAGCCCATCGTTCCGCTCGTCGGCGCGAGCTGGGTCGGCATCGGGCCATAGCGCCAGTAGCGGTGCCACCAGCCGGAGAAATTCCCCGCCCCGTTGCAGATGATCGTGTCGTGCGGAAGTTTCTCGCGCATCGCGGCGACGCAGGGGCCAAGGTCGAGCTTCACGCCGTCGCGGGGCTTGGGCTCCGACCAATCGAGCCATTCCTTGTGCGCTTCCTCCCCGCCCGAGAAGCGGACGAGATCGGGGTCGATCCACTCGTCGACCATCTCCGCGAATTCGCCCATGTCGGCGCAGATCGGCAGGTCGGCGTGATAGACCCGGCC
>JBDZVP010000069.1:5096-10653 GCA_040255765.1 Sphingomonadales bacterium
TCCGGAACGTCGACCTCGTCGCGAAGCATATCCTCGGGCAGCGCCAGCACCACGGGTCCGGGCCGCCCAGCCGCCGCTACCCGATAGGCTCGGGCGACATATTCCGGAATCCGCCGTGCATCCTCGATCCGCGCCGCCCATTTGGCGACGGGTGCGAAGAAGGCCGGGAAATCGATTTCCTGGAACCCTTCGCGGTCGCGGTCGCCGCGGGCGACGTCGCCGATGAACAGGATCATCGGGGTCGAGTCCTGGAAGGCGACATGGACGCCCGCGCTGGCGTTGGTCGCGCCCGGCCCGCGGGTGACGAAGGCGACTCCGGGGCGGCCGGTCATCTTGCCGTCGGCATCGGCCATATAACCGACCCCGCCCTCCTGCCGGCAGACGGTGACCGAGATTTCCGGAGTATCGTGAAGCGCGTCGAGGACGGCGAGGAAGCTCTCGCCCGGAACGGTGAAAATCCGGTCGCAGCCGTTGATCTTCAATTGGTCGACGAGGATTCGTCCGCCTGTTCGTGTGGTCATGGCGCGCGCTGTAGCCGCTGGCAGGGCAAGTGAAAACGGGCTAGGCGGCGGCAATGTACATCCTCACCATCACCTATCCCAAGTCCAAGGGCGCGACCTTCGACTTCGATTATTTCCGCGAAAAGCACCTGCCCGAAGTCGGCAGGACGTTCGGGCCGTTCGGCCTCGGGTTCGCCAGCGTCCTCAAGGGCGAGGAGAGCCTCGATGGCAAGGATCCCGCTTATTTCGCGATCACGATCCTGAGCTTCCGGGAAGAGCAGGGCGCCCGCGATGCGGCCGCAAGCGATGGCGCCAAGACGCTGATAAACGACATTCCCAACTTCACCAGCGCCAAGCCGGTGGTGCAGTTCAATACGGCGGTGCCGTAGAGACAATGGGCCCGACATTCACCGTCTGGATCATCGTCGGCGGGCCCCGGCACGAAGTGTTCGAGGCGGTCGCCGATCCTGCTCAATTGTCAGCCTATTTCACGACGGGCGGGGCCAAGGGACGGCTGGAAGCGGGTAAGACAGTAACCTGGGACTTCCATGACTTCCCGGGAGCTTTCCCGGTAGAGGTCAAGGCCGTGGTGCCCGACGAGAAGATCGTCCTCGAATGGAAAGCGAACGAGCCCGGCGCTGACTACAACGTTACCGTCACCATGACCTTCTCGCCGGTGGAGGAAGGACGGACCAAGGTAGAAATCGCCGAAAGCGGCTGGCGCGACACCGAGGCCGCGGTGAAGGCCAGCTACGGCAACTGCATGGGCTGGGCGCAGATGCTCGCCGCGCTGAAGGCGTGGAAGGAGTATGGCATCAACCTGCGAAACGGCGCCTACAAATAGGCGATCACGCCTGGTGGATGGCCTTCACGACTTGGTAGGTCTCCAGCCCTTCCTTGCCGCCTTCGCTTCCGAACCCGCTCTCCTTCACCCCGCCGAACGGCGCGTCGGCGATGGAGATGGCGAAGGTGTTGATCCCGACCATCCCCGCCTCGATCGCGTCGCCGAGCAAATTGGCTCGGCGGCCGTTTTCCGTGAAGGCGAAGGCGGCGAGGCCGTAGGGCAGGCGGTTGGCCTGCTCGATCGCTTCGTCGAAATCCTTGAACGGGCGTGACACCGCGACCGGGCCGAACGGTTCGTTGTTCATGATGTCGGCTTCCAGGGGCACGTCGGCGAGCAGGGTGGGCTCGAAGAAGAAGCCGCTGTCGCCGCGGTTTCCGCCGGCAAGGACTCGCGCGCCCTTGGCCTTCGCGTCGTCGACCAAGGCGCCCACCGCTTCTGGGCGGCGGGTGTTGGCGAGCGGGCCCATCTTCACGCCCTCGTCGAGTCCGTTGCCGACCTTCATCCGTTTGGTCCGCTCGGCGAAGCCCTTGATGAAGGCGTCGTAAATGCCTTCCTGCACGTAGAAGCGGGTCGGCGAGACGCAGACCTGGCCGGCGTTCCGGAACTTCTGCGGGACGACCATGTCGAGCGTCTTCTCGAGGTCGCAATCGTCGAAGATCAGGACCGGCGCGTGGCCACCAAGCTCGAGCGTGATCTTGGTGACGTTGTCGGCTGCCAATTTCATCAGATGCTTGCCGACCGGGATCGAGCCGGTGAAGCTGACCTTGCGGATGACCTTGGAGCCGATGAGCTTTCGGCTGACCATGTCGGGCACGCCATGGACGAGCTGGAACACACCCTTGGGAAGCCCGGCGGCGTCGAGAGCCTCGGCGATCGCGAGCGTGTTGCCGGGAGTTTCCTCCGGCGGCTTGGCGATGACCGAGCAGCCGGCGGCGAGCGCGGCCGACACCTTCTTGGCGAGAAGGTAGATGGGGAAATTCCACGGCGTGAAGGTCGCGACCGGACCGACCGGCTCGTGCATCACGCGGCTGAGCTGGCCCGGCGGGCGGACGAGGACGCGGCCATAGTCGCGCTTGATCTCCTCGGCGTACCAGTCGAACAGCGACGCAGCGCCGAACACTTCGCCCTTCGACTCGGCGAGCGGCTTGCCCTGCTCCTGGGTCATGGTCCGCGCAATCTCGTCGGCGCGCTCCTTCAGGATCTTCGCGGTCTTGTGGAGGATCGCGCTCCGCTGATCGACCGGAGTCGCCCGCCATTCCGGGTAAGTGCGCTTGGCGGTCTCCAGCGCCTCGTCGAGATCGGCTTCGGTCGCGAGCGGAAGCTCGGCGATGCTGGTCCCGGTGACCGGGTTGACGACGGGGAAGTTGTCGCGGCCTTCGCCGGTTCGCCAGCTTCCGTTGATGAAGAGTTTGAGGTCAGCTTCGTATCCCATGGGAGGCCAGATAGGCTCGGCTTGATGCTCCCGCAACTTGACTCATCCTCTCCGCGAGCGAAGCTCGTGGGGAGGGGGACCGTTCCGCAAAGCGGGATGGTGGAGGGGCCATGCGCGCAACACGGAGTTCGATGCGAAATGCGAAGGTCCAACGGAGGCGCATGAGCTTGCCCGAGGTCAAGCTGTGGGGGCTGCTCAGACGATCGCCGAACGGCATCGGGTTCAGGCGCCAGCATCCGGTCGGTCCCTATGTCGCTGACTTTTATTGCCCGCCGGCAAAGCTCGTTGTCGAGATTGATGGCCTGGTTCATGATTCCGAAGGAGCAGCGAAGTTCGATCAGGCACGCGATTTGTACATGCGTGGACTCGGACTGAAGGTCATCAGAATCCCAGCCGCCGACGTTCTCCGGCGACGCGCTTGGCGTTGCCGATGGCCTCGTCAGCCTGTGCGGGAAACCCGCTGGCCCCTCCACCACTCCCCCCGGATAAGTCCGGGGTGAGCGGTCCCCCTCCCCATTGCTTCGCAACGGAGAGGATGTTGTCTCTGGGGCAACGGCTCGCTAGGCGAGTAGCTAAAGGAGACTTGCCATGACGAAGCAGGAATTGGCGGCGAAGATGCAGGAGAACCAGGCGTGGGTGCCGGGGAAGACGGTTAAGCTCGACTTCGGCGATCAGGGAGTCATCCTGCTCGACGGAGCGGCCAGCCAGGTGAGCGAGACTGACGGCGCCGCCGACACCACGATCAAGGTGAATTGGGACGATTGGGAGAAGATGGCGGCGGGCGAGCTCGACGGAATGACCGCCTTCATGACCGGCAAGCTCAAGATCGACGGCGACATGTCCAACGCCATGCAGCTGCAGGGCGTGCTTTCGAAGCTGCGCGGCTGATGCTCAAGCTCTTTTATTCGCCGGGCGCCTGCTCGCTTGTCAGCCATATCGCGCTCGAAGAGGCCGGCACGGATTACGAAACGGTTTCGCTGAACCTTGCCGCCGGCGACCAAGCCAAGCCCGAATATCTGGCGATCAATCCGCACTCGCGAGTGCCCGCGCTCGCCACCGACGACGGGCCGATCACCGAGAATATCGCAATCCTCAACTTCGTCGCTGACCAGTTTCGCGCTGCAGGCTCGGTGCCTCGCGGCGATGCGTTCGCCGCGGCTCGCTGCAACGCGCTTCTCGGCTGGCTCGCATCCTCGGTCCACATCGCCTTCGCCCAGATTTTCCGCCCCGGACGCTTTGTCGGCGACGAGGCGCTGTACGATGCGGTCAAGGAGGGCGGCCGCACGGCGTTGAAGGACCAATTCGCGGAGATTGACGGGCTGTGCGGCGATGGCTGGGTGCTCGGCGACTATACGGCGGTCGATTCCTATTTCGTCACGTTCTACCGCTGGGCGCTTCGCCTCGGGTTCGACGTGGGAGGCTATCCGCGCTGGGCGGCGCTGGTGGCTCGCGCGATCGAACGGCCAGCCGTTCTCCGCGCGCTCGAGCAGGAAGGGCTGGCGCCCTCCGAATTTACCGCTTCGTAGAGAGGGTATCGTGGCTCAGAAAATCTATCCGGACGCGAAAGCGGCGCTCGACGGGCTGCTGTTCGACGGGATGACTATTGCCGCAGGCGGTTTCGGCCTGTGCGGAATCCCCGAGCGGCTGATCGATGCCTTGGTCGAAAGCGGGGTCAAGGATTTGACCGTCGCTTCGAACAATTGCGGGATCGACAATGTTGCGCTTGGGAAACTGTTACGGACGCGCCAGATCAAGAAGATGATCAGCTCCTATGTAGGCGAGAACAAGGAATTCGAGCGGCAATTCCTCGCCGGCGAGGTCGAGGTCGAGTTCACCCCGCAAGGGACGCTCGCGGAGCGGATGCGCGCGGGCGGCGCGGGCATTCCCGGCTTCTACACGAAGACCGGCGTCGGCACCCAGGTTGCCGAGGGCAAGGAATTGAAGGAGTTCGACGGCGAGACCTATGTGCTGGAGCGCGGCATCCGAGCCGACGTCAGTATCATCAAGGGCTGGAAGGCCGATGAGACCGGCAACCTCATCTTCCGCAAGACCGCGCGCAACTTCAACCTGCCCGCCGCGACGTGCGGCAAGGTCTGCATCGCCGAGGTCGAGGAGATCGTCCCCGTCGGCTCGCTCGATCCCGACTGCATCCATTTGCCGTCGATCTTCGTGAACCGGCTGATTGATGGAAGCCCGTACGAGAAGCAGATCGAGTTCCGCACCGTACGTGAAAGGGAAGCTGCCTGATGGCCTGGGACCGCAACCAGATGGCGACTCGCGCGGCCAAGGAGCTTCGCGACGGTTTCTATGTGAACCTCGGGATCGGAATTCCCACGCTGGTCGCCAACCACGTCCCGCCGGGAATGACGGTGACTCTGCAGAGCGAGAACGGGATGCTCGGGATCGGACCGTTCCCGTACGACGACGAAGTCGATCCGGACCTGATCAACGCCGGCAAGCAGACGGTCAGCGAGCTTCCGCAGACCAGCTTCTTCGACAGCGCGACCAGCTTCGCGATGATCCGCGGCGGCCATATCGACCTTGCCGTGCTCGGCGGCATGGAAGTCAGCGAGAAGGGCGACCTCGCCAACTGGATGGTGCCCGGCAAGATGATCAAGGGCATGGGCGGCGCCATGGACCTCGTCGCCGGGGTCAAGAAGATCATCGTCGTCATGGAGCATGTTTCGAAGGGCGGCGGCGCCAAGTTCATTCCCGAATGCACGCTCCCGCTCACCGGCAGGAACGTCGTCGACATGATCATCACCGACCTCGCGGTCTTCC
>JBDZVP010000004.1:0-46956 GCA_040255765.1 Sphingomonadales bacterium
GGAACATGATTCTCAGCCTCGTCATGCTGGCGCTCGAGGCCGGGCTGGCAGCGGGTCTGATCCTCTTCATGAAGGGGGAGGGCCTGCCGCAATCCTACCAGGCCACCGGACCGGCGATCGGCCTCTGCATCGCGCTCGCCTTCGCTTCGGTCAGCAAGTCGTGGCTGCTTCGGCGGAAGGTTCGCGCGCCTGTCTCAGGCTGGCGGTGGGACCTCGCCTGGGCGACCGCAGCGGGTGTCGCCGTTGGCGGCGCGGCTCACCTCTTTTTGCCCGAAGCGCTGGAGCTGATCCTGGGCGTGCCGGCGACGATGGCTGCTTTCTTCGCAGTCTTGTGGACCAAGGGCTTCGGCCCCGAAGACCGCGAGCTGTTCCGCCTTCGAAAGCACGACGTCAGCAACCTGAGAGCAGCCGAAGCCGCCCAGGGACGAGACGACATCGTCTAGCGCGCCTCAGTGGCGGAAGTGCCGCATCCCGGTGAACAGCATGGCGAGGCCAGCTTCGTCGGCGGCGGCGATGACTTCCTCGTCGCGGATCGAGCCGCCGGGCTGGATGACCGCGGTCGCGCCCGCCTCGGCCGCTGAAAGCAGGCCATCGGCGAACGGGAAGAAGGCATCGGAGGCGACTGCTGAGCCGACGGTTCGAGGCTCGCTCCAGCCAGCGGCTTCGGCAGCTTCGCGGGCTCGCAGCGCGGCGATGCGGGCGCTGTCGCGGCGGTTCATCTGCCCCGCGCCGACACCGGCGGTCACGCCGTCCTTCGCATAAACGATCGCGTTCGACTTCACGTGCTTGGCGACTGTCCAGGCGAACAGGCAGTCCTTCAGTTCCTGCTCGCTCGGCTGGCGTTTCGTCACGCATTTGAGCTGGTCGCGGGTGATGCGGCCGTTGTCGCGGTCCTGGACGAGAAGCCCACCGGTTATGACCGCCAGAGTCTGGCCCGGGCGCGCCGGATCGGGAAGCTCGCCGGTCAGGAGCAGGCGGAGATTCTTCTTCTTGGCAAAGATGGCCTTCGCGTCCCCATCCGCATCGGGAGCGACAACGACCTCGGTGAAGATGTGCGCGATCGCTTCGGCGGTCGCGCCGTCGAGCGGCCGGTTGGCCGCAACGATCCCGCCGAAGGCCGAGACGCTGTCGCAGGCGAGGGCCTCGGTCCAGGCGTCGAGCAGCGAAGCTCGTGTCGCCACTCCGCACGGGTTGGCATGCTTGACGATGACGATCGTCGGTTCGGAATCGCGAAATTCTGAGACCAGTTCGAGCGCCGCATTGGCGTCGTTGAGATTGTTGTAGCTGAGTTCCTTGCCCTGGACCTGTTCTGCCTGGGCGATCCCGCGTGTGTGGGGACCAGCGGGAATGTACAGTGCGGCTTGCTGGTGCGGGTTCTCGCCGTATCGGAGCGGCATCTTGAGATTGGCCGACATGGTCCAGCTCGGCGGCCAGCGGAGGCCCTGGTCGGCATAAGCGAACCATTGCGAGATCATGGAATCGTAAGCGGCGGTGAGGGCGAAAGCCTTGGCCGCCATGCGCTTGCGGAAGGCTAGCGACGTCGATCCGCCGTTGGCATCGAGCTCGGCGATCAGCTCTTCGTAGTCGGCGGGATCGGTCACTATCGTGACGAACGCGTGATTCTTGGCCGCCGAGCGGACCATCGAGGGGCCGCCGATGTCGATATTCTCAATGATCTCGTCGCGCGACGCGCCACGCATGACGGTCGCCTCGAACGGGTAGAGATTGACCACGACGAGGTCGATTGGAGCGATGTCGTGCTCCTCCATCGCCGCCGTGTGCTCGGGATTGTCGCGGACGCCGAGAAGGCCGCCGTGGACCTTCGGGTGGAGGGTCTTCACGCGCCCGTCCATCATCTCCGGAAAGCCGGTCAGGTCGGATACGTCGCGCACGTTCGCGCCGGTTTCGCGAAGCTTCGCTGCGGTTCCGCCGGTGGAGACCAGCTCGACGCCGTGCTTCGCGAGCGCCTTCGCCAGCTCGTCGAGCTTTGCTTTGTCCGAAAGCGAAATCAGCGCCCGCCGAACGGGCACGAGATCAGTCACATCATTCTCCTTTTCAGCTCGACCGGCGGAACTGCCAGTGCACTTCGGCGCCGGACGCCGCCGCCTCGCCATTGATCACCAATTGCATGGTCCGGTGCGGCACCCCCTGCCCGTCGACCATCAGGCTCTCCTCGACGCCGATCGCGGCGCCGCGCGAACGGAAGTTCCACGGCGGCGCGCCCGGCGAGCGGAGAATCGCGCCCATCGCGTCGGCGGTTATGGTCGGCTCAATGCCCTGGGCAAGGTGGAATCGGATCGCGAATGGCGTTCCGTCCTTGCGCCGCTTCGACTTCGGCGCAAGCTCGTCGGTTCCGCGCAATTCCTTGCCGTCGTTGCCGAGCGTCAGGATTCGCCGGTGGGTCAAGCCGAAGCCGCGCGCGTAGCCGTCGTGACTGGCCTCGATCCGGCTGGAATCATTGTCCTCCGACCGGTCGACCATGACGTCGGTGACGCCTTTGCCGAGCGAGCCATCGGGAAGGATCGCCGTCGAATTGGCGTCGGCCACTGTGACCGTACTATGGGCCGCGGTGGTCCGGAGCGCGTTCACGAGATCGTCCGGCATTTCGCTTGGGAAAGGAGCCGGCCCGCCGCAGTTGACGACAATCCGCTGGCGTCCATCGGACATTTCGAAGGCAAGGGTCGAAGCGCAGCCGGACGGCGCGGCCTTCGGCGGCGGCGGCGGAGCGGCGTCCATCAGGACGACCGTCCCGAGCGCAGACAGGCGGTGAAAGCCCCAGCCGCGCGGCTGGCGAAGAGCGCGTGCGCGAAGGCCGCACCCCTCGACGATTGCAGTGAGTCGGGCGGGGTCTTCGCAATTACCGCCCTGCCAGCTGGAAAGGCCACCGTCGCCGAGGATGATTCCGTGGAGTGCGGACAGAGCGGCTGCGGCCGCAGTCTCGAGGCTCTCGGGGGGACTATGCTTGGCGGCGAAATAGGCGGAGCGGAGGAGGCCGAGCCGGTCGACCAGCTGGACCTGCTCGTAAGGGGTGCGGCTGATGAGCCCGCCATCGTCGAATTGCGCGGAGGCAAGCGCCCGGGCGAGGCCGGATTCGCAGCGCGCGACACGGCCAACGCCGCCCTGGATGACAAGCGCCGCGGCGACTGCTCCCGCCCAGGCGGTGACCCGGTCGAGACCGGCGGGCGCCTTGTCGGCGCTCGCTTCGAGATGACGCGCTCCGCGAGCAAGCGTGTTAAGCAACGCGGAGCGGTACCCCATGTCGGTGCTCGACAGGATGTATGGCGCGTAGGCGGTCCAGTAGAGGATCCGCTCGCCCCACAACTCGGGCCGCCAGGCCGAGTCGACGCGGGTGCCGTGCGCCAGCAGCCAGCGCCCGACGATGGCTTCAGCGAGTTTCGATCCGCGCTCGCGCGGCGCGGATGCGGCAAGGTCGCGCAGCCAGGAGAAGCCCTGGAGCTGCCCGGCGAGCGGTCCATCCGCGCCCACGGAGGCGAAGTCGAGGTCGGCAAGGGCAAGCTGCCCGGTCCCGCAGACGAAACGGCCGCCGAGCAGGGCGTCGCCTTTTGCGCGGTCCCCCTGGACGTGGTCGCGCGGGACGGCGGTCAGGCGGAGCGGTTGGCGGCGCGAGCCCGTAAGCCTGGACAGCAGCGATCCCTTGGCGAGTTTGCGGACGACGGCGCTTTGAGCCGCTTCGCTGGTCATCCTTCTCCCCGAAGGGTGCGGATGTTTGCGGCATATTGGCCGGGCCCGCCGCGGAAAGTCGCGCTCCCGGCGACGAGGATTTTGGCACCTGCGCTGACCGCCAGCGGTGCGGTTTCGGGATCGATCCCGCCGTCGACCTCGATATCGACAGACAGGCCGCGACCGGCGATCTTTTCCGCGATGACTTCGATTTTCCGAAGCTGGCTGGAAATGAACTTCTGCCCGCCAAAGCCGGGATTGACGCTCATCACCAGGACGAGGTCGATGGTGTCGAGAACATAATCGAGCGCGTCGGGAGGCGTGGCGGGGTTGAGCGAGACGCCTGCTTTTTTGCCGAGCGCCTTCACCCGCTGGACCGTTCGGTGAAGATGCGGGCCGGCCTCCGGATGGACAGTGATGATGTCGGCTCCGGCAGAAGCGAAATCCTCGAGGAAGAGGTCGACAGGCGAGATCATCAGATGAACGTCGAACGGCTTCGTGGTGTGTGGCCGCAACGCCTTTACGACCCCTGGGCCGATGGTGAGATTGGGCACGAAATGCCCATCCATGACGTCAATGTGGATCCAGTCGGCGCCCGCTTCGTCGATCGCGCGGACTTCATCGCCGAGCCTGGCGAAGTCGGCGGAAAGGATGGATGGGGCGATCAGCGGTCCGGCCATTGGGCCGATTAGACGATATTAAGCGGTGCGGACAAGGCGGGCAGTGAAGAAGCCGTCGAGCCCGCCTTCGGATTCGAGGAGGCCGGGAAGAATTCTCACCCAACCTTCGGCGGTCGGCATCGCCACTCCATCTTCGGGAGGATCGATTCGAAATTCCGGGTGGCCGCGAAGGAAGCCGGAGACGATGTCTTCGCCTTCCTGCGGTTCCAGCGAGCAAACCGAGTACACAAGCGCCCCGCCCGGCCCGAGCCAGCCAGCGGCGCGGTCGAGCATCTTCACCTGCAGTTCGGCCGATTCGGCGATAATGCGCGGCCGGGCCCGGTAGAGGACTTCGGGATGGCGGCGAAATGTGCCGGTCGCGGAGCAAGGTGCATCGAGCAGGATAGCGTCATATCTTCGCGTCGGCTGCCACTTCAGGACGTCGGCGGCGACGAGCTCGGCGGTGAGCCCGGTGCGATCGAGATTCTCGCGAAGCCGCTTGAGGCGCGGCTCGGAAAAATCGACCGCGGTGACGTCATGACCCGCAGCCGCAAGCTGCATGGCCTTCCCTCCTGGCGCGGAGCAGAGGTCGAGCACCGTCTTCGCCTCGGCGGGAATGAGGCGGGCTGGAATCGACGAGGCGAGGTCCTGAACCCACCAGTCGCCTGAGCCGAAGCCGGGGAGGTCGCCGATCGGCCCGGAGCGGGCCAACCGCACGTGCGTCGGGGCGAGCGAGGCACCACCGGTTCTCGACGCGAAGGCCCTGGCCGCTTCGCCTGACCTGAAGCTGAGGTCCAGAGGCGGGCGGACCGCGATCTGCCGGCGGGCGGCTTCGACGACATGCTCGCCCCAGGCTTCGCTCCAGCGTTGCTCGACGCCAGGCGGAAGGCGCGGCGCTTCGATCCTTGGCAACCCTCGCCGGAGCAGGGTTCCGAGCACGCCGTGGACGAGCCGCCGCGGGCCGCCGTCCACTAACGGCAGGGCGGTTGCGACGACAGCGTGGTCGGGCGTTTCGAGGCCAATCTTTTGGGCGAGCGCAATCCGAAGCACCATCCGCGCCTTGCTGTCGCCCGGCAGCGGCTTCTTCGTCGCGCTGTCGATGAGGGCATCGAGATCGGGAAGGCGCCGGAGGACTTCGCCGGCGATCGCGATCGCCAGAGCGTGATCGTTGGGCGCGAGAGCGCGTTCCGACTGGGCAGCGGAATCGAGTGTGCGAGCCCGGCGCAGCACCGAGTCGAGCATCTGCAATGCAGCTCGCCGTGCCGCCAATCCCTCAACGCTTGGCATCGGCTCTGCCAGGCCTCATCTTGCAGGCATGAAGCGGCCCCAAAAACGACCGGCGCATCTCGACCCGCCGAAGTACCTTTCCAAATCGCCGCCGGTGCCCGAGCCGGAGCCGCTGACGAATACCGAAGCCCCTCCCGGCGAAGAAGAGAAGCCCGATCCCACGCGCTACGGGGACTGGGAAAAGAACGGAATCGCGAGCGATTTCTAAACGCCTTCGATTTTCGGCGGGCGGGCGAGCAACTCCTCGACTACCGAATCGATGGCGGCGCCCTTGAGCAGCCGGTCGACCGAATCGACGATCGGCATGTCGATTCCGCGCTCGCTCGCAATACGCGCAAGCACCGGAGCAGTGAACGCGCCTTCGGCGACCGTCCGGCGATCCGCCATCAGCTCCGATGCAGACCGCCCCTCGCCGATCCCCTTGCCAAGCGAATAATTGCGTGAACTGGTCGAGGAGCAGGTGAGGACGAGGTCGCCGAGCCCTGACAGGCCGGCCAGCGTTTCTGGGTTGGCGCCCATCGCGACTCCGAATCGAGTCATTTCGGCGAAGCCGCGGGCGATCAGCGCGGCGCGTGCGTTCTGGCCGAGGCCGCGGCCCTCCACCACGCCGCAGGCGATGGCGAGAACGTTCTTGACCGCGCCGCCGATCTCGGCCCCGGCGACATCGTCGCTGAGGTAAATCCGGAACGTCGGCTGGGCCAGCGCCTCGCGAAGCTGGCGGCCGACGGTTCTGTCTTCGGCGGCGAGCGTGACCGCGGTCGGCAGGCCGCGAGCGACTTCGTGGGCGAAGGTCGGGCCGGAAAGGACCGCGACCGGTGCACCGGGACAGGCCTGGCCAGCGACCTGGTGCAACAGCTGGCCGCTGCGTTCTTCGATGCCCTTGGAGCAGAGGACCCGCGGGACGTCGCAGCGGGGCGCGCGCTCCAGGACCGTGCGCATGTGCTGCGCCGGCGTAACCACGAGCCACGCGTCGCAGTCTCCGATCGAGTCGAGATCTCCAGTCGCGCGGATCGCCGTGTCGAGCTTAACCCCGGGAAGGAAGATGGGATTTTCACGGGTCGAATTGACGGCGTCGACGACCTCGCGTTCCATCGCCCAAAGCAGCACTTCGCGCCCCGCCTTGGCCGCGACTTGCGCCAAAGCGGTTCCCCAGGCCCCCCCGCCGATAACCGCGATCCGATTCACGCCTTGACCCCCGCGCCCCGCACTTTTTCGGCATCCGGATCGAGCGGCCAGCGCGCCCGTGCGGGAGCCGATAGATCGTCGGTGAGTGCGAGGGTGAAGCGCTCTGCCCCCGCCCAGGCGATCATCGCCGCATTATCCGTGCAAAGCCACGCGGGCGGGACGCTGAACCGGCGGCCGTTTTCGATCGCGAGCTTCTGAAGAGCGGAGCGGATCGCGCCGTTCGCCGCGACTCCTCCGGCAACGACGAGCGACGGGGCATCGCTGTTTCCGAGCGCCAGCCGGGTCCGGTCTACGAGGCAGTCCACCACCGCCTGCTGGAAGCTCGCGGCGATATCGGCGGGCGAATGCTCGCCGGAGACGGCGGCCCGCTGGACCGCGCTCTTGAGGCCGGCGAAGGAGAAATGCGGCTCGCCCGAACCCACCAGCGGACGCGGCAATGGTACCGCGGCCGGATCGCCATCCTTCGCGAGCTGCTCGATTGCAGGGCCACCCGGATAGGCAAGGCCGAGGAGTTTTGCGGCCTTGTCGAACGCCTCGCCGGCGGCATCGTCGATGGTGGTCGCGAGGCGCCGGTATTCTCCGACTCCGAGCACCTCCAGAAGCTGGCAATGGCCGCCCGAGACCAGGAGCAGCAAATAAGGAAATTCGAGGTCGGGATCGACGAGCCGGGGACTAAGCGCATGGCCCTCGAGATGGTTGACCGCGATCAGCGGCTTGCCGGCCGAAAGGGCGATCCCCTTTGCGGTGAGCAGAGCGACCATCACTCCGCCAATCAGGCCGGGCCCCGCGGTCGCGGCGATTGCGTCGACTTCGCCGATGTCCATCTTCGCCTCGCGCAGCACCTGCTCGACGAGTCCGGGGAGGATCTGGACGTGGGCCCGGGCCGCGATCTCGGGGACGACTCCGCCGAACGGGCGATGAGCCTCATTCTGTCCCACCACCGCCTGCGCGAGGATTCGCCGGTCGGTCGTGACCAGCGCCGCGGCGGTGTCGTCGCACGAAGATTCGAGGCCAAGGAGAATTGCCATGCGTTGTTTCCTTTGCCCGAACGCCGGGCGATGCACTAGTGGAGGCCAATGGCCGGAAATCCGAGACTTGGGACGCGCGGGTCCCCGCTTGCACTGATTCAGGCGCGAAAGATCGCCTCCGCCCTGGAAGTGGCGGAGCGCTGGCCGGCCGGGCACGTCGAAATCATCACCGTCAAGACGAGCGGCGACCGGATCGCCGACCGGCCGCTCGCCGAACTCGGGGGGAAGGGCCTGTGGACGAAGGAGCTGGATTCGGCGCTCCTCAACGGCGACGTCGATTTCTGCGTCCATTCGGTGAAGGACATCGAAGTTGTCCGCCCCAAGGAAATCCGCCTCGCCGCGATCAGGCCTCGCGTTTACGTCGAGGATAAATTGCTCGGCGCCAGCTCGGTCGACGAGTTGAAGCAGGGCGCGGTCGTCGGCACCTCCTCGCCGCGGCGGGCGGCGCAGCTTCTTTCCGTGCGGCCCGACCTCAAGATCGTCACCCTTCGAGGCAATGTCGATACCCGCCTCAAGAAACTCGACGCCGGCGAGGTGGACGCGACAATCCTTTCGGCGGCGGGGCTTCATCGCCTCGGCCTCGATCATGTCGGCTCGCCGATTCCGTTCGAGGTGATGCTTCCGGCGCCGGGGCAGGGCGCCCTGGGGATCGAATGCCGCGCCGATGACGGCGACTGCATCCAGTTGTTGAAGCTTCTCGACGACGCGGCGAGCCGGTCGGCGGTTCAGGCGGAACGAGCCTTCGCCCGGGCACTCGGCGCATCGTGCCATTCTCCGGTCGCGGCGCTGGCCACGCCCGCACATAACCAGGTGCATTTGGTCGCCGAAATCCTGTCCGCCGACGGCAAGGAAAAGATGCGCGAGGAGATCAGTTTTCCGGCGGGGCGCGAGGAGAGAGCTTCGGAGCTCGCGCGCCGGATGCTGGAGCGGGCGCCCGAATCGATACGGACGCTCTTCGCCGCCGCATGAAGCCGCTGGTAATCGTGCGCCCCGAGCCGGGCGCGGCCGCAACGGCCGAAGCCGCCCAAGTGCTCGGTCTCGAGACCATTGTTATCCCGCTGTTCACGATCCGGCCATTGCAATGGGAACCGCCGGATCCGAGCGCTTTCGACGCGCTCCTGTTCACCAGCGCGAACGCAGTCCGTCATGGCGGGGCCGCGCTCGATGCTTTCCGGCGCCTGCCCGCGCATTGCGTCGGCGAAGCAACCGCGGAGACGGTGCGCAAGTCCGGCTTCGAGATTGCAAAAGTCGGCGAGGGGCGCGTCGATGGCTTGCTGGGATCGCTTCCTGGCGACCTTCGGCTCCTTCACCTCTGCGGCCTCGACCGGCGCCAGCCGAAGGAGCCGCGCCAGGCGATTACCGTGGTTCCGGTTTACCGGGCGGAAGAGATTCCGGCGCCCGCCGGCTTTGGCGAGATCGAAGGCACCGTGATTGCATTGCATTCTCCGCGTGCCGGCAGCCGGGTCGGCCGCATGGTCGATCAATTCGGCTTGCGCCGCGACCGAATCGCCCTTGCGGGGATAAGCCCGGAAGCCATCGAAGCGGCGGGGACTGGCTGGCTGGACGTCAAATCGGCACGTCAGCCAAACGATACGGACCTTCTCGCCATTGCCGAAGAGCTGTGCGAGAACCCGCGCTGACATGGAGCGGGCGGGGATGAGAGACGGAATGGGATGGGGAGCGCGCGTCCTGATCGGGCTCGTTCTCCTGCTTGCCGGAGCGGCGGCGGCAACCTGGGCACTGGCGCACTACCAGCCGGCGGCCAAGCTGTTCGGAGTGAGCAACTCCGCGCCTGCGCCACAGCAGCAGCCAAGGCTTGTCGTCCAGGTTCCATCGCAGCCCGTCGGCCCGGGAACTTTAAATCCCGCCATCGCCGAGCAGATCGGCCAGTTGCAGGCGCGGATGCAGAGGATCGAGAGCGAGAGCCAGGAGGTGCGGGGATCGGCCGGACGCGCGGACGCCTTGCTCATCGCTTTCGCGGCACGGAGGGCGATCGAACGGGGGGTCGGGCTCGGTTATCTCCAGCCGCTGCTCGTCGACCGCTTCTCGGCCGATCATGCGCAGGCCGTGGCGACCATCGTTACCGGGTCCCGCTCGCCGGTGCGCCTGACAGGTCTTATCGCGCAATACCAGGACCTCGAGCCCGAACTCGTCGGGCCGCCGCCAAACGAAGGGGTCTGGGCCGGAATCAAGCGCGGGCTGTCATCGCTGGTGACCGTGCATCGGTCTGATCGGCCCTCCGACCAGCCCTCTGCCCGCTACGACCGAGCGCTTTCGCACCTGATGGCTGGCGAAGTGGATTTCGCGCTTGCCGAGACGATGCGCCTGCCCGGGGCCCCCCGGGCGCAGGAATGGGTGGATTCCGCTCGCCGCTACATCGCCGTCCATCGCGCCCTCGACGAGATCGAATCGGCGGCGATCATCGGGACCTCGCGCCCAAGCTGAAGGGCTTGGCAGGCCGAATCGACTGTGCGAGTCTCTGCCGTGGCGCACAGCGCAGGTTCAGGACCGCGGTGCTAAGCCATTGCAAGCAGCGGAATTTTCAGGGGGGAGAAGAGAAGGCATGACGTCACTTTGGAAAGGTGCCGGACTCGCGCTCGCGCTTGCCGGACTGACCCAGGTCGGCGCGGCCGCAATCAAGTCGGCGGACTCCGCACGTCCCGCGAAAGTCGCGGCCAAAGCGGAAAAGAAGGCCTCCAGGCCAGCGGCGAAGCCCGTGCGGGCGGTTCCCGCGCCCAAATATCTGAGCAATCGCGTCGATGAGCTTGGCAAGGCCTTCAATGGCCAGGTCGGGATCGCCGTGAAGTCCGTGGATTCGGGCTGGGAGACCGGCTGGAAGGACCACGCTCTCTATCCTCAGCAGAGCGTGTCGAAACTGTGGGTCGCGATTACCGCGCTGGATGCCGCGGACCGGGGCAAGGTGAGCATGGATGACAAGGTCACGCTGACCAAGGCCGACCTGACCGTATTCCACCAGCCGATCCGCGATGAAATCCTGAAGAACGGCAGCTATACGACGACCCTGGACGATCTGATGGTTCGCCAGATCACCACCAGTGACAATACCGCCAACGACAAGCTCATGGAGGTGGTCGGGGGCTATAAGGCCGTCCGGGCGGTGATCGAACGCAAGAAGCTCGGCGCGATCCGCTTCTCCCAGGGCGAACGCGTGATGCAGAGCAAGATTGCCGGGTTGGAATGGTCGCCGCGCTTTTCAATCGGCGACGCTTTCTGGACCGCGCGTGAGAAGCTTCCCATCAAGAAGCGAAGTGCCGCCTTCGCTCAGTATATCGCCGACCCCTATGACGGCGCGGCCCCGAGCGCGATCGTCAACGCCCTCGCCAAGCTGAAAAAGGGCGATCTCCTGTCGCCGAAATCCACGGCTCGATTGCTCGACATCATGGGCAACACCCGCACCGGACCGAACCGGCTCAAGGGCGGCCTGGCGCCGGGTTGGACGTTGAGCCACAAGACGGGCACCGGCCAGGTGCTCGGCGGTGTGCAGGCCGGCTATAACGATGTCGGCATCCTCACCGCGCCCGACGGCACCAGCTATACGGTCGCCGTGATGATTAAGAAGACGGCGACTCCGCTGAGCGTCCGGATGACCTTGATGAACAATGTCGTCGCGGCCGTGATCCGCCAGCACGACATGCTGAAGGACAAGAGCTACGCCCCCTGACGCTGTAAGCCCGGCGCTTCGGCTCGCGAGCATGGCCGGAGTGCAGAAGGTGCCGAGCGCGAAGCTGGACCTGTTCGTCCTCCGGGGTTTCCTGGATTCCACAACCTGCGTGGGCCTGATCGAGAGGATCGACGCCCGCCGCCGCCCGTCGGAGATCGCCGACGATATCGGGGTCGAGAATTATCGGACCAGCGAGACCTGCGATCTAGACTGGCGCGACCCGTTCGTCGCTGAGGTCGATCGGAAAATCGCCGCCTTGCTCGGCCTGGACCTCGCCGCGAGCGAACCTCTTCAGGGTCAGCGTTATGGTCCCGGCCAGGAGTTCAAGCCGCACACCGACACCTTCGAGCCAGGCGGCTACGATTACCATGTTCACACCGCCGACCGCGGTCAGCGCACCTGGACGGCGATGGTGTACCTGAATGCGGTGGAGGACGGCGGAGCGACCCGGTTCAAGGCCGTCGGCAAGACGATCCAGCCGGAGGCCGGCAAGCTGGTTGCCTGGAACAACCTCGCACCCGACGGTCAACCCAATCCTGCCACCATGCACCAAGGAATGAAGGTCCGGCGGGGAGTCAAATATATCGTCACCAAGTGGTTCCGTGCGCGGTCAGGCAGCTGAACCGGGCAGCGGCCGCCTTCGCTAAAGGACGTGAACCTCAAGCTTTTCCTCGGCGGCCGGGGAATAGGGGTCGGGACCGCAGAACGCCTGAATTCTCTCGCGATCGCGAACGAGTATCTGGCGGCCTCGAACTACGAGCCCGTTGTCTGCGAGAACCTGGAGGGTTCGGGACAGGGTTTCCGGGGTCATCCCGATTCGCGCCGCGAGGCTTCGCTTGCGCATCGGAAGCTCGGGGACGGGGCTGGAACTCCTGTCGACGATCTTGAGGAGGAAGTTTGCAAGCCTTTGCGCGGCGTTGCGCGACTTCAGGTCGAGGACCTGCCGGATCGCGTCCCGGAACTGGCCCGCCATCGCCCGGCTGAGCTGAATCGCGAATTTCGCCGATCCGGCGGCTTCGGCTCGTACCCGCTCGGCGTCGAGCAGAAGCAGCCGGCAATAGCCGAGCGTTCGTGCCGAGATGGTGTAGCGTTCGTCGAACAGCACGGCCGCGGGAACGAATACGTCGCCCGAGTTCATCAGCATAACGCCCCATTCGCGTCCGCTTCCGTCGGAGAAAATCTCTACGGTGCCGCTGAGGACCAGGTGGAGCTTGTCGGGCTGGTCGCCCTCGTGAAACAGGAGTGTGCCGGGCGGGTAACGCTGGACGCTCGAAAATTGCAGCAACCGCTCGATTTCGGCTCGACCCAGTCCTGAAAAGAGGGGCAGGCTCGCGATGAAATTCTTGTCTGCAACAACCACAGCCATGCTCTAAAATCCCGACTCAAACCCTTCGGTTTCACGGCGATACGCCGAACCCGGCAGCAGTGCCAATGCTGGCATAGCCGAGGGTAAGCCGAAGGTCGCGCCGACCGTCGCCATGGTGCAGCCGGAGGCGGCAAGAGTCTCGAGGGTTCGTTACAGGCGACCCGGAACCTGCTAATCGCCGGTCATGGCATCGAGGTTCGAGACTTTCGCGTCGCTTCACCGGCCGGGCGATCCGGTCATCCTCTACAACATCTGGGATCCCGGGAGCGCGAAGGCGGTCGCGGCGGCCGGAGCAAAGGCAATCGCGACTGGAAGCCACCCGGTCGGCGATGCCTCCGGCTTTGGCGACGGCCAGCAGGTCCCCATCGACTTCGTCATCGACAACGCAAAGCGGATCGTGGGCGCGGTCGATCTTCCGGTGACGGTGGATTTCGAGAGCGCCTATTCCGTCGAGGCGGACGAAGCCGGCGCGAACGTCGCCCGCCTGAAAGCTGCGGGAGTCGTCGGCTGCAACTTCGAGGACCAGGTGATTGGCGGCCAAGGCCTTCACCCGCTCGACCGCCAGTGCCGGCGAATCCGGGCAATCCGCGATGCCGTCGGCACCGAATTCTTCATCAACGCCCGGACCGACCTATTCCTGAAGAGCCAGGACTATGACGAGGCGTTGGTCGATGAGACGATCGAGCGCGGCAAGGCGTTCGCGGATTCGGGCGCAAGCGGATTCTTCGTTCCGCGCCTGTCGGACTTGAAGCAGGTGGAGCGGGTCGTCCGCGAAGTGCCGTTGCCGCTCAACCTCATCGCCTTCCCCGGTGCACCGTCCAACCGTGACTGGGCGAATGCCGGAGTGGCGCGGATCAGCTATGGGCCGTTTCCGCTCCGCGAGCTGATGAAACAGTTCGAAGAAGCGGCGCGGGCGGCTTTTGCCACGCTCCATGGCTGAACCGGCGCGCCGGGTCCGGGTGACCGGGCGCGTGCAAGGCGTCTTCTTCCGTGCCTGGACCCAACAGCAAGCGCACGAGCTTGGCGTCAGCGGCTGGATCCGGAACGCCGACGACGGTTCCGTCGAGGCGCAGCTCGAAGGCGACGAAGCGGCCGTGAAGGCGCTGATCCAGCGAATGCACGAGGGGCCGCCGTCGGCGCGGGTAGATGGGGTGACAGTCGAAGAGGCCGGGGCGGAAGGCGTCGACGGCTTTGCCGTTCGGCACTAGCCGGCGAAGGGGTCCCTGACGAGGATCGTGTCGTCGCGTTCCGGCGACGTCGAAACCAGCGCTACCGGGCAGCGGATCAGCTCTTCGATTCGGCGGACGTACTTGATCGCGCGCGCGGGGAGGTCGACCCAGCTCCGGGCCCCCTGCGTCGATTCCTGCCAGCCCTTGATCTCCTCATAGACCGGCTCGACCCGCGCCTGGTCGGCGGGATGCGGCGGGAGATAATCGAGCTTCTTCCCATCGAGCCTGTAGCCGGTGCAGACCTTCACGGTTTCCAGGGTATCGAGAACGTCGAGCTTGGTGAGCGCGATTCCCGTAATCCCGCCGACCGCGACCGCCTGGCGGACGAGCACTGCGTCGAACCAGCCGCAGCGGCGCTGGCGGCCGGTCACGGTGCCGAACTCGCGGCCGCGCGTGCCCAGCTCCTGCCCGATTGCATTGTCCTGCTCGGTCGGGAAGGGACCGGAGCCGACGCGCGTCGTGTAGGCCTTGGTGATGCCAAGGACGAAGCCGGCGGCGTGGGGGCCGGTGCCGCTTCCCGCCGCGATGGTTCCGGCGACCGTGTTCGACGAGGTGACGAACGGATAGGTACCGTGATCGACGTCGAGGAGCACGCCCTGAGCGCCTTCGAACAGGATCCTTTTGCCGCGACGGAGCGCCTTGTCGAGGTCGCGCCACACCGGCTTTGCGAAGGGAAGGACGAAATCCGCGATCTCCGCGAGGTCGGCAAGCAGGCGCTTGCGATCGACCGGTGGCTCGCCAAAGCCCGCGCGCAGGGCGTCGTGGTGGGCGCAGAGGCGATCGAGCACCGGTTCCAGCTCATCGAGATGAGCAAGATCGCACAAGCGGATCGCGCGCCGGCCGACCTTGTCCTCATACGCCGGACCGATGCCGCGGCGGGTGGTGCCGATCTTGCCCGCGCCGCTCGCGTCCTCGCGGAGCGCGTCGAGGTCGCGGTGGATGGGGAGGATCAGCGGGCAGGTCTCGGCGATCATCAGCAGGTCCGGCGTGACTTTGACACCCTGCTCGCGGATTCGCTCGACTTCGGCTTTCAGTGCCCAGGGATCGAGAACGACTCCGTTGCCGATGACGGACGGAGTCCCCGTGACGATCCCGCTCGGAAGCAGCGACAGCTTATAAGTCGTGCCTTCGACGACGAGGGTGTGACCGGCGTTGTGCCCGCCCTGGAAGCGGACGACCATGTCGGCTCGGCTCGCCAGCCAGTCGACGATCTTTCCCTTGCCTTCGTCGCCCCACTGGGCGCCGATGACGGTGACGTTGGCCACGAATAAGTCCTCTTTTCGGCTGTCCGCGAGCCTCTACGGGCAAGGGCGCTGCGCGTCCAGCGCCCGGCCGTTGAAACGAACCGGGCGAACTGCAGTTGAGGCGTGGTGGCCGAAGATACCTCCCGAACCGCGATCATCGCGGCGCTCATCGGAAACCTGCTGATTGCTGTGACGAAGGGCATTGCCGCGCTGTTCACGGGAAGCTCGGCGATGACGAGCGAGGCGGTCCACTCTCTGGTCGATACGGGCAACGAAATCCTCCTCCTTTACGGCCAGCACCGCGCCGCCAAGCCGCCGGACGAGGAGCATCCGTTCGGGTACGGCCGCGAACTCTATTTCTGGTGCTTCGTCGTCGCGCTCCTGATCTTTGCCGTCGGCGCGGGCGTGTCGGTTTATGAGGGCATCATCCACATCCGCCATCCCGAGCCGATCGAGCAGGTGTGGATCAACTTCGTCGTGCTGGGACTCGCTTTCGTCTTCGAAAGCGTTTCCTGGTGGTTCGGCTGGAAGACGTTTGCCCGCGTTCGCGAGTCGCGGCCGATCTGGGCGACGGTCGTGGCAAGCAAGGACCCGACGTCGTTCATCGTCCTGTTCGAAGATTCGGCAGCGCTGATCGGGATCGTCATCGCGGCGATCGCGACCTTTCTGTCATGGAAGCTCGGGCTGCCCTGGATCGACGGAACGGGATCGATCCTGATCGGCGTGGTGCTTGCCATGGTTTCCGTGCTCCTCGCCCGCGAAAGCAAGGAATTGCTCATCGGCGAGCGGGCCTCCCCGAGGCTGACCGGCGACCTGCGCAAGACGGTGGAGGCCGATCCCTGCGTGCTCGCTGTGGTCGACATCACCACCACCCAGATGGCACCCGACCAGGTCATCGCCGCCCTGTCGGTGGAGATCGATCAGTCGCTTAAAGTGCCGCAGGTCGAAAGGCTGATCCGGCGGATCGAGAAGGGCATGCACGCCCGCTTCCCGCAACTGTTCCGGGTTTTCATCCGGCCCGTCTCGCCCAGGGAAAAGGCTTAGCGGCCTTTGCGCGCCGCTGCCCGAGCGTCGCCGATTTCTCCCTTCAGACCCGCATAATCGAAGGCTCCGTCGGCAAGCTTGTCGCCGACGATAAACGCCGGAGTGCCGGAAATTCCGGCAGCCTCGGATAGCCGCACATTCATCTCGATCTGCGCGTCGATCTTCGCCTTGTTGGCAGCGAGGTCCTTTTGAAGGCGAGCCCAGTTCACGCCGGCCTTGTTCGCTGCTTCGCGGATCGCGGCGTCGGTGAGGCGGCCCTTCGTGCGCATCAACGCAAGGTGGAACGCCTCGTGCTTGCCCTGGAATTGCGAAGCGATCGCGAGCCGGGCGGCAGCCTCCGACTGCGCCCCGAAGATGGGTGTGTCGCGGTAGATGACCCGGACCTTCGGCTCTTCCGAAAACACCTTCGCATATTCGTCGGTGTGCGCCTTGCAGACCGGGCATTGGTAATCGACGAAATAAACGACGGTGACATCGTAGGCGCCCTTCGAGCGGACCGGCGCCAGATGCGGTTTAAAAAAATCCGCCTTGGTAATCTCAGCGGCGGAGGCGGCGGCCGGGAAGACGACCGCACCGATCAGCGGAGCGGAAGCAAGGCCAAGCATCAGTGCTGCGAACCCGAATGCGCCTCGGCGTTTGTAACTGGAAATGATGAGCTCCTGAAACTGTTCTCTACCCAGCTATTGACGCGAGCCGGAGAGGTCAAAGGCGATCGTCGCCCAAAACAACCGTTCCGTCCTCAGAAACTCAATGGAACGACTTCACGCACCCCCGGAAGTTGCTTGAGCTCGGCCGCGATTTCCGGGGTGATCGGATCGTCGACCGACACCAGTGCAACGGCTTCCCCGCCTTCCTGGCGCCGGCCGAGGTTGAAGGTCGCAATATTGACCTTGTGCTTGCCGAGCGCGGTTCCGAGGGCGCCGATGAAGCCGGGCTCGTCGCTGTTGACGATGTGGATCATCTGTCCTGCAAGATCGGCCTCGACCCCGATTCCGAAGATGGAGACGAGGCGCGGCGCGCTCTTCCCGAACAAGGTGCCTTCGACACGCCTGGGGCCGTCGCCGGTGCCTACGGTTACGGCGACGAGCGTGTGATAATCGCCCTCGCGCTCCGTCCGGATTTCGCGAACGTCGAGCCCGCGCTCTTTCGCAAGATAGGGCGCGTTGACCATGTTCACCGTGTCCGACCAGGTGCCCATTACGCCGGCAAGCACGGCGCCGCTGATCGGCTTGATGTTGAGGCCGGCAGCGGCGCCTTCGACCTCGATGTCGATCGAACGGATGTCGGGCCCCACGACCTGCCCGACGAGGCGCCCGAGCTTTTCGGCAAGCGCCATGTAGGGGCGCAGGCGCGGCGCTTCCTCGGCCGACAGCGACGGCACGTTCACCGCGTTGGTGATCCCGCCTAGCAGAAGGAAGTCCGCCATCTGCTCGGCGACCTGGATGGCGACATTGACCTGTGCTTCGGTGGTCGAAGCCCCCAGATGCGGCGTGCAGATCAGGCCGGGGGTGCCGAACAGCGCATTCTCCTTCGCGGGTTCCTGGCTGAAGACGTCGAGTGCCGCGCCGGCGACGTGGCCGCTTTCGAGCCCCTCCTTCAGCGCCGCCTCGTCGATCAGGCCGCCACGCGCGCAATTGACGATGCGTACACCCGGCTTCGTCTTGGCAAGCGCTTCGCGGGAGAGGATTCCGCGGGTCTGGTCTGTGAGCGGCGTGTGGAGGGTGATGAAGTCGGCTCGGGCCAGGAGCTCGTCCAGCTCGACCTTGTCGACGCCAAGCTCGACCGATCGCTCGGGGGACAGGAAGGGATCGTAGGCGACGACCTTCATCTTCAGGCCATGGGCGCGGTCGGCGACGATCGAGCCGATGTTTCCGCAGCCGATCAGGCCGAGGGTCTTTCCGGCCAATTCGACGCCCATGAACCGGCTCTTCTCCCATTTGCCGGACTGGGTGGACTGGTCTGCCTGCGGGATTTCGCGGGCGAGGGCGAACAGCATCGCGATGGCATGCTCGGCGGTGGTGATCGAATTTCCGAACGGCGTGTTCATGACGACGATTCCGCGCGCGGAGGCGGCGGGTACGTCGATCGTGTCGACCCCGATCCCGGCACGTCCGATCACCTTCAGGCGCGGGCGGGCGGCGTCCATGATCGGCGCGGTGACTTTCGTCGAGCTTCGGACGGCGAGGCCGTCGTAATTGCCGATGATCGCCTTCAATTCCTCGGGCGTGAGGCCGGGCTGCTCGTCGACGTGAATCCCGCGGTCGCGGAAGATGGCGGCGGCGCGGGGGTCCATCTTGTCGGCGATGAGGACCTTTATCTGCTCGGTCATTTTGTATTCTCCCACGCCCAGTCGAGCCACGGCGTGAGCGCCTCGATGTCGGCCGTTTCGACTGTCGCTCCGCACCAGATTCGCAAGCCCGGCGGCGCATCGCGGTAAGCGCCGAGATCGTAGGCCGCGTCCTCGTTCTCGAGCAGCTTCACCATCGCCTTCTGGCGCGCCTTGTTCGCCTCCTCATCGGAGCGATCGGCGAATTGCAGGCAGACGGAGGTGTTCGAGCGGATCGCCGGATCGGCGGCGAGATGCCCAACCCATGAGGATTGGGAGACCCAGCGATCGAGCGCGGCGGCATTGGCGTCGGCGCGCGCGACCAGCGCGGGCAGGCTGCCGACGCTTTCCGCCCAATCGAGGCAAAGAAGCCAATCCTCGACGGCGAGCATCGACGGCGTGTTGATCGTCTCGCCCCTGAAAATCCCTTCGATGAGCTTGCCGGCCTTGGTGAGGCGGAAAATTTTGGGGAGCGCGCGCGCCGGACCGGCTTCGAGCCGTTCGACGGCGCGGGGGGACAGCACCAGCATCCCGTGCGCCGCCTCTCCGCCGAGCGCTTTCTGCCAGCTGAAAGTGCCGACATCGACCTTCGCCCAATCGATATCCTGGGCGAACGCTGCCGACGTGGCGTCGCAGATGGAAAGTCCGGTCCGATCCGAAGCGATCCAGCTCGCGTCGGGAACGCGGACCCCACTGGTCGTTCCGTTCCAGGTGAAGACAATGTCGTTCGCCGGGTCGATTCCGGAGAGGTCCGCGATCTCGCCGTAACCGGCGGTCCGGATGTCCGCGTCGAGCTTGAGCTGCTTTGCGACATCGGTGACCCAGCCGGCACCGAAGCTTTCCCAGGCGAGCATCGTCACTGGCCGCGTTCCGAGAAGCGACCAGATTGCCATCTCCATCGCGCCAGTGTCCGAGGCCGGGACGATCCCGAGCCGGTAATCGGAGGGCAGCCGAAGAAGGGCGTGAGTTCGCTCGATCGCCTCCTGCAACCGCGCTTTGCCGAGCGTCGAACGGTGCGACCGCCCAAGCGACCGGGTGTCGATCCTGTCGATCGACCAGCCGGGCGGCTTGGGGCAGGGGCCGGAGGAAAAGGAAGGGCGCGCGGGTTTGCGCGCTGGAACGTTCGTCAATGTAACTCTCCTCGCAGAGAGCGCGCGCCGCGTTGGGACGGCGTGGCCCGCTCACCGGTGTAAGGATCGGAGGCGGCTTCGCAACCCCGGGCGAAGATTCGCTGTGGAAAGTTCCAGATTTCGTGGCCGCAACGAGCTGTTCAGAACGCTTCACCGCGCGTTACGGACGATTCGTCCCGCGACTGCCCGCTTGTAGTTGAATTTGTTAACCATCCGGAGTGAGTTTCGCCCCCGGCACGAGCGGGGGGTATTCCGCATGTGCCGTTGGGGCTGGGGAGCTCCTTCATCGACGGACTTTTTTCGACGCGCGGGCGACGTTCGCGCGTGCCGTAGAGATTTTGGAGCGGATTGATGACGCAATTGCGAGCACTCTTCAGCGATCGCGAATTCTTCATTCATGACGGTCAGTGCCTGCGCCGCTTCCGTGTCTCCGCCCCCGTCCAGGCCTTCTTCTTCACGCTTTCGCTTCTGCTCGTCGGTTGGTCAGGCTATTCCGCCGCGCAGCTCGTTGCCGGGCCGGCAATGGAGCGGACGGCCGTCACGCCCTATGCCGCGCAGCTTCAGAAGCTCGCCGCCGAGACCGACCGCCGGGTCAAGCTCGTCGAAGCGCGCCAGTACGCGCTCGCAGCAGCGCTCGAGGACCAGGACGTCGATCCGGCGACCCTGAAGGAACTCGGTTTCTATCCCGCCGCGCCCGGGACCGGAGCAATGGGCGGGCCGTTCGATTCGGCCAACGCTGACCCGACGTTCAAGCAGCTTTTCACAAGCTGGAAGAAGCTCGACAATATCGCTTCCGGAGCGATCGCGATTCCGTCGGACAAGCCGCTCAGGACCGCCGAGTTCACCAGCGGCTTCGGTTCGCGCAGCGATCCGTTCCGCCACGGCGCCGCCTTCCATCCAGGAATCGATCTCGCGGCGCCCGCGGGCACCCCGGTTTATGCGACCGCCGACGGCACGGTTCTCCGCGCCGGCTGGAACAGCGGCGGCTACGGCAATCTGGTCGAGATCGACCATGGCCGCGGAATCATCACTCGCTACGGCCACATGTCCAAAATCCTCGTTTCCGAAGGGGAACGCGTGAAGCGCGGGCAGCAGGTCGGCGAAGTCGGGTCGACGGGCCGTTCGACCGGCAACCACCTCCATTACGAGGTGCGGATCGACAATAGCCCGGTGAACCCGATCCCGTTCATGCGCTCGACCGATTATCTGCTTGCGATGAAGCGGGCCGGAAGCAATGCGGCGATGGACCAGGTCGCGCTCGGCGGACCGGCCGGCGGCAAATAAGCGCCTGAGGTTGCCGCTCCCCAGCCGGCACCCTATTTCGCTCCTGTGAGCGAGCCGGATATCAGCCTGACCCAGAATGCGGCGCGAAAGGTCGCCGCGATCGCCGCGCGCAAGAATGCGCCGGCGATCCTTCGGCTGGCCGTCGACGGCGGCGGCTGCGCGGGCTTCACCTACAGTTTCGAACTCGCCGATGCGCCCGATGCCGACGACACGGTCGCGCAGACCGGCGAAGTAAAGCTGGTCGTCGATCCCGCCAGCCTGGAGCTGGTGCGTGGATCCTCGGTCGATTTCGTCGAGGACTTGGGCGGCGCCTCGTTCAAGGTGATGAACCCCAATGCGCAGTCGGGCTGCGGCTGCGGATCGAGCTTTTCGGTCTGATCGTCATTGCGAGGAGCGTAGCGACGCGGCAATCCACTGGCGCCATGCTGGATTGCTTCGCTCCGCTCGCAATGACGGCTAAGGCGCTGGCATGAAAATCGCTTCCTACAATCTCAACGGAATTCGCGCGCGGCTGCCCCGGCTGATCGAATGGCTGGAGCGCGAGAGGCCGGGAGTAGTCTGCCTGCAGGAGCTGAAGTGCGCGGATGAATCGCTTCCGATCGGCGATATCGAGGCGGCGGGCTACGGCGCGGTATGGCACGGGCAGAAGGGCTTCAACGGAGTCGCGGTTCTGGCCCGCGGGGATACGCCGAAGCTCAGGCGAATGGGGCTTCCGGGCGACCCCGACGACACGCACAGCCGCTACATCGAGGCGGAGGTTGGCGACGTGATCGTCGCGTCGATCTACCTTCCCAACGGCAATCCGATCGGAACGGAGAAGTTCGACTACAAGATCCGCTGGTTCGAGCGGCTAGCTGCCCATTCCGACGGGCTTCTCGAAGAAGAGCGGCCGGTGGTGCTGGCTGGCGATTGGAACGTGGTCCCGGAGGACCGCGATGTCTTCTCGGTCCAGGCGACGCAGCACGACGCGGTGATGCAACCTGAGGCGCGGGAGGTGTGGCGGCGCATGGTCAATGGCGGCTGGACCGACGCCCTTCGCGCGCTGCATCCCGACGAGCCGAAGCTGTACACGTTCTGGGACTACACCGCGGGCTGCTGGCAGCGCGATCTCGGTTTCCGCCTGGATCATCTTCTCTGCTCGCCCGAGGCCGCGGACCGGCTTCAAGGTGCGGGCGTCGATCGCTGGGCGCGCGGGGAGGAGAAAGCGAGCGACCACGCGCCGACGTGGGTGGAGCTTACCTAAGTCAAGGATCGGCTGCAGTTTTCGTGATTCCAGACTCGCGCTAGGGCACAAGCGATGGAATTCGTGTTTGAGGTGCTTCTCCAGTTTTTTGGGGAGATACTGCTGCAACTCATCGTCCAGGTGCTGGCGGAACTCGGCCTGCACAGCCTTGGCGATACCTTCCAAAGACGAAAGCACCCGATCTGGTCGATGATTGGGTTCACCCTTTGGGGTGCGGTAGCTGGCGGACTGAGCTTACTCATCTTCCCGCATTCGGCGATTGCGAAGCCCGCGTTGAGGACGCTGAACGTCTTCGTTACGCCCCTCGTCGTGGGTGCGGTCATGGCTCTAATCGGCCAGACCAGGCTTCGGCGAGGTCAGATTTTGGTTCGGATGGACCGCTTCGGCTACGCTTTCACTTTCGCCTTCTGGATGGCGTTTGTCAGGTTTCTATGGGCGACATGATAGCGGCACCAATCCGCGGCCAGCGCTCCTAAAGAGTCTTCTGATAGATCCTGTAGCGGTGGTTCACCCGCGCTCCGGGCAGTTCAGCGATCGACAGCATTCCCTTGTTGTCCTCGAGGATCCAGCCGAATTCGCCGATCTTCACGCCGAACTTGGCGACGACCTCGCGGCGCGTGAATTCTATCAGCATGAAGGCGAGCTGCGAGGCGAGGCGCGTGTGGTGAAGCCTCTTCGCGACACCCATCAGGGGTACGCGGGCGCGACGCGTCGTCGGCTTGCGCAAGCGCCACAGCAATTTCATCCAGTTGAAAGGGAAAAGCTCGCCATTGAGGTCCCTGATCAGCTCGTTGATGTCGGGAAGCGTGATCATGAACGCGACCGGCTCGTCGTCGTAATAAGCGATCCACACGAGCTCATTGTAGATGATCGGTTTGAGTTTCTTGCCGGCGTAGGCGATCTCGGATTCGGTTAGCGGGACGAAGCCCCAATTGTCCGACCAGGCGTCGTTCAGGAGGTTGAGGATGAGCCGAGCCTCGGAGTCGAACTTCCTCTTGTCAACCTTGCGCATGCGGATGCGCTTGTTCTTCTCGCCCAAAGCGATGAGACGGGCGATGCGCTCGTCCCACCAATTGGCGATATCGACTTCGTAGGTGAGCAGGTCCTTGGCCTTTTCGTAGCCGGCGGCTTCGATCCACTGCTGATATTCGGGCCTGTGATGACCCATCATCGCGGTCGGCGGCTGGTCGAAACCCTCGATCTCGAGCCCCGGCTCGTCCCAGATTGAAAGGCTGATCGGGCCCATCGCGGTGGTCATGCCCTGCTCGCGGAGCCAGGCCTCGGCGGTGGCGATCAGCGCGGCGGCCGCTTCGCCGTCGGTGGTTTCGAGCATTCCCCACTGGCCGGTGCCCTCGCCCATATGCTCCAGCACCAGCTCGTCGACCTGCGCGCTGATCCGGCCGACGACCTTGCCATCGCGCTCCGCCAGCCAGAATTTGGCCCTGGCGTGCTCGAACCACGGATTCTTGCCCGGTGTGATGAGGCCGTGGACCTCGTCCTTCAGCGGCGGGACCCAGGCCGGATCGTCGCGATAGACATGCCAGGCGAGGTTCACGAATGCCTTTTTGTCGGCCTTGGTTTCGACCGGGCGGACGGTGATTGGAGCGCTCATTGCGGAGGGCTAACCCGCTACCGGCCCAAGGGCCAGCACATTCATTGTCTGGCCACGAAGCCGCCACTATCTCCATGCAGAGGCAAGGACTTGTGAGCAATACGGCAACCCTGGAGCGGAAGACGGCCGCGCCCGCGACGGCGCGCGATGCCGCGCGCTCGAAAGACGACAAGGCGATGCTCAAGGCCGCCGCCGATCTCACCCGCGACCTCAATTCGCCGAACGCTGCAATCTACTGGGGCGACCTGCTTCTGTCCGCGGTCCTCGGTTATGCCGGGCTCGGTGCGACGATCCTCCTGCCGATGCCGCTGGCGTTGCTGGCCGGGCTCGTCTCGGTGCTGGCACTGTACCGGGCGGGAAGCTTCATCCACGAGCTGACCCATCTGAAACCCCGCGCGGTGCCGGGTTTCCGCCTGGCCTGGAACCTCATCATCGGAATCCCGCTTCTGGTTCCCTCCTTCCTCTATGAAGGGGTCCACAACCAGCACCATGCAAAGCGCTATTACGGGACCGTGGACGATCCCGAATATCTACCGCTGGCGCTGATGAACCCGTGGACCCTCCCGGTATTTCTGGTGGTCGCGGCGCTTGCTCCGATCGGGATGCTGATCCGCTTTGGAGTGCTCGCGCCGCTTTCGCTGGTGTTCCCGGCGCTCCGGCGTGTCGTCGTCGAGAAATATTCCGGTCTTCAGATCAATCCGCGCTTTCGCCGCCCGGCGCCGCAAGGCGCGTTCGCGCGCGACTGGCGGCTACTGGAAATTGCGTGCAGCGTATGGGCGATCGCGCTCATCGCGCTGACCGCGACTGGCGTGATCCCGCTGCGCGCCTTCCTGATCTTTCTCGGGGTCGCGGCGGGCGTGATGTTCCTCAACCAGGTGCGGACTTTGGTCGCGCATCTGTGGGAGAATGAGGGCGAGCCGATGAGCGTCACCGCTCAATATCTCGACAGCGTCAATGTCCCGCCGCCCGGTTTCCTGCCGGCGTTGTGGGCGCCGGTGGGCCTTCGCTATCACGCGCTTCATCACCTTCTGCCCGGCGTGCCCTATCACGCGCTCGGCGCTGCTCACCGCCGCCTTTGCGCGGAACTCGACCAGGAATCGATCTATCACGAGGCGAGCCACCGCGGCCTTGCCGGGCTGGTGATCAGGCTAACCCGAAGCAGCTGGCGCGGGCGGCCTTACTGATTTTCCACGACGCGCAGTAGCAATCGCCGGCCTTGCTCGTCGGTGATTACGACCTCGCGCTTTGACTGCGGCGGCAGTTTCTCCCACTTGTCACGGCTCACTTTCACCGGCCGCTCGATCCGAACGGTGGCGGTTGCCTGCATCGTGGGCGATGGGGCGGCGGCGAGTAGAGCCAACAGAAGCACGCCCGGCCATTGCCGGGATACTCGCTAATCCGGCCTTGAACATCGCTCCACTACGGAGCCGATGACGGCTCGCGAGCACGGCCCGCAGGGCTCGCCGCGCGCGTTATTCTTCGCTCCGGATCAGGACGGTTTCTCCAACCAGCAGGAACAGGAAGAAGGGTGCCCAGGCGGCGAGCATGGGCGGGTAGGCACCGACATTGCCCATCGCGAGGCTGAAATTGTCGGCGACGAAATAGGCAAAGCCCAGTGCCATTCCGATGCTCGCGCGAACCAGCACCTGCCCCGATCGAGCGAGACCGAACGCGGCAACGGCGGCGAGCAGCGGCATCAGGACGATCGACAGCGGCCCGGAAATCTTGTGCCAAAGCCCGGCGCGCGCCTCGGCGGTGGGCTTACCGGCCGCCTCCATCTCCGAAATCTTGCTCATCAGTTCGAAGAAGGAGGTTTCGTCGGGTTCGACCTTGGCTAGCCGGAGCTGGTCCGGGGTGAGGCCGGCGAGGCCGGTCATCGTCGGCACCCGGCGAGTGACGTTCATCGTCGAATCGTAAATCCGCACGTCATCAAGCCGCCACTCGGCCCCTTGGGGGGTCGCTCGATCGGCGGTGACGATCCGCTGGATGGCGCCGTTTTCGCGCTCGTAGATCGTCACCCCGCGAGCAACGAAGCCTGGGCCCCGGCCAGCGGCGACCCGGGCACGGACAAGTTCGCCTCCGTGGGTCACCCAGACATTACTGAGGATTCCGCTGTCCGGCGGGACCGGCTTGTAGTCGTTGTCGCTCCACGCATTCACCACCCGGGCGGAATGAACGACGACAGTCTCGTTGAAGATGAAGGCGAGCACCGAAAGGCCGAGACTGGCGATGATCAGGGGCGCAAGCATCTGATGCGCGGAAATGCCCGCGGCTTTCATCGCCACGACCTCGCTGTTCTGGTTGAGCCCGACAAAGGCGATCAAGGTCCCAAGCAGTACCGAAAACGGCAGGAAGCGGGCTGTCAGCAGCGGGAGTCGAAGGCCGACATAGCGCCAGATTTCCGAATCGCCGTTGCCGGGAACAGCGAGGATCTTGCCGGATTCGCCCAGGAGATCGAGCATCATCAGCACCAGCACCAGGCCGATCAGGACGGCAAGGCTGCGGGTCAGGAACAAGCGCACCGTGTAGAGCGCGAGCTGGCGCGAGGGGAAAAATTGCAGGTTGATCACGCGGCCCGCGCTTTCGGCATCAACGCCTTGATCCGCCTGGCCATCTTTGCCGCCGCCCACTCGAGCGCGCCGATCGGCTGGCCGCCCGGCTTGTGCGAGATGACGTAGTACATCCAGCCAATCAGCGCGGCGAGGACCGCGAACGGCGCCCACATCGCCAGGATCGGGTTGATCCGCCCCTGCTCGCCCGCATAAGCGCCATACTGGTTGACCTTGTGGTAGGCGACGACCATCACGATCCCGACGAAAATCCCGAGCGCCGACGTGCTTCGCTTGGGCGGGACTGCGAGAGCGACGGCGAGCATCGGGAGCATCGCCATCATCAGGATCTCGACGATCCGGAAGTTGAAGTTGGCCTGAGCGCCGAGCGCCTGCTCGTGGCTTGTCGCTCCGCCGCCATAGCCGAGCCGGTACAGCTCGTTGAAGAACAGCTCGTCGTAATCCGTGCCGCGGCCGCGGAACTGGTCGATCGGGGGAACGGTGATCGGAAGGTCGTAGCTCGCGAAGGTCAGCGTCCGGGGCGCCGGGAATTTGGGCGATTGCTGGATCAGCCGGCCATTGTGGAGGCGGAAAAGTATGACTCGCGGATCGTCGGTCGAAAGGAAGCGGCCGGCCTCCGCGGTGGCAACGACGCTCTGGCCCTTGGGATCGTCGACCTGGACGAAGATACCCTGGAGCTGGGTACCGTGGGATTCACTCTCGTCGATGCGCAGCGTCAGCCTTTTGCCGAGCCGGTTGAACTCGCCGACCTTGATCGATGCTCCAAGCGCGCCCGACCTCAGGTCGAAGCGAAGACCTTCATATTTGTAATGGGCGTAAGGCTCGATGTAGCCGACGATGACGATGTTGAGCAGCATCAGCCCGGCCGCGTACATGTAAGGCACCCGAAGCAGGCGTCCGAAGCCGACCCCGATGCCCCGCAGCGCATCCAGTTCCGAAGACAAGGCGAGTTTGCGGAACGCGAGCAGGATTCCCATCAGCAGGCCGATCGGGATCCCGAGCGAGAAATATTCCGGAAGCAGGTTGGCGAGCATTTGCCAGACGACGCTGACCGGGCCGCCGGTGTTGACCACGAAGTCGAACAACCGGAGCATCTTGTCCAGCACCAGAAGCATGGCGGCAAGGATGAGTGTTCCCAGCAGCGGGACCGCGATGGACCGCGCCAGGTAGCGATCGATTAGCGACAACTGGCGCAACTTGGTCGTCCCTACACCATGATTTGGCCGCAAAGCGGGTTGAAACCGCAACTCGGGTCAGTCCCGTCTGCGCGGGGCCGGCCTGTCGCGACTCATAACGATCCGGTCGGGAATAGCATGTCGAAAACGCAAGCGATGGCGAAAGGAGCTTCGGCGATGCCGGTGCAATGCGCCGCGCCCGCGTGCCGCCCGGTTCGCTCGCGCCCGCGCGTTGCTCTGCTGTCGAACCCCAGATCGACCGGCAATATCGCTCAGCTTTCGCGAATCCGGAGCTATTGCGCCGAGCATCCCGACCTTTTCCATTACGAGGTCGAGCATGTCGACCAGATCGGAAGCGCACTCCGCTCGATCGCTCGGGTCCGGCCGAAGATGCTGGTCATCAACGGCGGCGACGGAACGGTCCAGGCGACCCTCACCGAAATTTACAACGGCGGCCATTTCGGCGAGGTGCCGCCGCCGATGGCGGTGCTTCCCAGCGGCAAGACCAACCTCATCGCGCTCGATCTCGGCGCCCACGGCGACCCGATCGCGGCCCTGGAGCGGCTGGTGAGCCTTGCCCAGGGCGACCTCGGCGAACACCTCGTCGCCCGCGAACTCATTGCTCTGCGCAAGGACGGATCGGAACGGCCCGTGATAGGGATGTTCCTCGGAGGCGCGGGCCTTGCCGACACGATGCTCTATTGCCGCGACAAGATTTATCCGCTCGGGCTGCCGAACGGGGTCAGCCATGTGCTCACCGCGATGGCCGTCCTCGCGCGGCTGTTCCTGGGGGTGAAAGCGAGTTTTCTTCCGCCCAAGGCCGCCCCGCTGCAGGTGTCGACCGGTCACAACGAATCCCTCACCGGCCGCTTCGCGCTGCTTGCCGTGACCACGCTCGACAAGTTGCTTCTCAACGGACATCTCCAAACCGCGAATGGGGAAGGCCGGCTGAAATTGCTCGCGGTGGAGGAGCGCCCGGCCTCGGTCATTCGGATGGTGGTCGCGACCCTGCTCGGTAAGCTCGGCCGCAAGCCGCTTCAGGGCGTCCATCTGGAAGGTGCCGACGAAATCAGCATTGAGGGCGATCGCTCCAACGTTATCCTCGACGGCGAGATGTTTAGTGCCGAAACCGGCAAGCCCATTCGCCTGAGGCCAGCGCAGCCGCTGTCGTTCGTCCGCCTCGCGGCCTAAGCTCGCCCGCCCAATGCCGGACCTGAAGCAACTCGTAGCAGACGAATTGTCGCTGCCCGCCGACCCGCGGGTCGCCGCTATGGCGGCTGCAATTGCGGCGAAGCACGGCGATGCGTCGCGAGCGGTGCTCTTTTACGGGTCATGCCTGAGGCAGGACGAGCTCGAAGGGCTGATGCTCGATTTCTACCTGATCGTGTCCAACTATCCGGAAGCGTACGACAAGGCTTGGCTCGCGACCGCGAACCGGCTGATCCCGCCGAATGTCTTTTATTTCGAGCATGGCGGGCTGGTCGCCAAATATGCGGTGCTGAGCGAAGCGGACTTCGAGCGCGAGTGCGGGCCTCAAGCGCGGAGCACATCGGTGGTGGCTCGGTTTGCGCAACCGTCGCGGCTGGTCTGGAGCGCGGGAAAGCCGGCGCGGGAGCGGGTCGTCGATGCAATCAGCCGATGCGCGCCCACTTTGCTGGGTTGGGCGCGGCCGCTTGCTCCGCGCGACGCGAGCATCGAGGCACTTTGGAAGCGCGCATTCCAGCTCACGTTCGGCGCCGAGCTTCGGGCCGAGCGCACCGACCGGTCCGCTTCGATCGTCGACGCGGATCCCGGTCGCTACCGCCGCTTCGGAGAGGCGTCGATCACTGCTCTTTCACAAGAATGCGCCGAGACCGGCCGCTGGTGGAAGCGGATGCAGCGCAAGGGGAAGCTTCTTTCGCTGTTCCGGCTCGCCAAGGCCAGCTTCACCTTCGCGGGCGGGGCGGATTACATCGCTTGGAAAATCAACCGCCACGCCGGCACGAAAATCGAACTGAAACCCTGGCAACGGCGGCATCCGCTGCTCGCCGGGCTCACCTTGCTCCCGCGCCTGCTGAAGAGCGGGGCGGTTCGGTAGGCTGGAGTGCGGTTGCGACCGCGGATGCCAGCGCACCGACGGTGAACGGCTTTCGAAGGAGCTCGTGTCCGACCAACGTGTCGGTTTCGCTGTCGCCGACATAGCCGGTGACGAACAGCACCGCGAAGTCGCTCCGCTTTTCCTTGAGCACCTTGATCAGCTCGGGCCCCGTCATCTCGGGCATGATCACGTCGCTGATGACGAGGTCGAAGGGCCGGCTGTCGAACATCCGGATCGCTTCCTCGCCATTTTCGCAGGCGACCGGTTCATAGTCGAGATCCTGCAAAGCCTCGACCGTTGAGGACCGCACCCGGGGGTCGTCTTCGACGAGAAGGATTCGAGCGCCGGGCACCCGCTCTTCCTCGTTCACTCGCTGGGACGCCGGGTGGAGCCGAACCGGGGCTTCGGCAACGGTTCGCGGAAGGTAGACGGATACGGTCGTGCCCTTGCCGACCTCGCTTTCGATCCCGACCTCACCGCCCGACTGGTGGGCAAAGCCGAAAATCTGGCTGAGTCCCAGGCCCGTGCCCTTGCCGACCGGTTTGGTCGTGAAGAACGGTTCAAAGGCGCGCTCCATCACCTCCGGCGGCATTCCGCAACCGCTGTCGGTGACCGCGATTCGGACATAGTCGCCCGGACGAATGTCGCCGACTTCGTTTGCCGAAACCTTAACATTGGAACTGGTGATGGTCAGGCGGCCGGCACCCTCCATCGCGTCGCGTGCGTTGACCGCAAGGTTCACGATCGCATTTTCGAGCTGGTGAGGATCGACATAGACCGGCCAGGTGTCGGGCGCGAGCTGAACCCGGACCCGCACCCGCTCGCCCAGCGTGCGGTCGAGGAGGTCCGACATGCCCTCGATGAGCCCAACCGGCTCGACCCGTTCGGGCAGCAAGGGCTCCGACCGCGCGAAGGACAGCAGGCGCCGGGTCAAAGCGGCGGCTCGTGTTGCGCCCTCCATCGCGTTGTTGAGATGCGCGACGATTTCGCGGCGCGGCCCGTTCAGGCGGCGGCGAGCAAGGTCGATCCCGCCGACCACCACGGCGAGCATGTTATTGAAATCGTGCGCGATCCCGCCGGTCAATTGGCCAACGGCTTCCATCTTCTGGACCTGGCGAAGTTGGGCCTCCGCCGCCTCGCGCTCGGCGGCCTCGGCCTTCAATGCCTGGTTGGCTTCCCAAAGCTCCTGCGTGCGCTCGCGAACTGCGCTTTCGAGCGCCTCGGCCCGCTCCGATTCCGTTTCCGCTTCGCGGCGCGCGAAGGTGAATTGGCGGATCGCCTGAACCGCGACGAGGCCGAGGACGATCGCTCCGATCCCGACAAGGACTCCAAGCCAGCTGAGGTAATCGGTGAGCCGGTCGGCTCGCGCCGAGAAGAATCGGGTCTGCTGCATTCGCTGCTGGAGGATGTCGCGCTCGCTGTCGGCAATCTCGCGAAGCTTTCTGTGGAGTTGCGCCTCGAGCGGCGGGTTCGCGTTCGGGCCGACAGCCGCATAATAATAGCTGATTCCGTAATCGCCCTGCCGCGCCGTAATGATCCGAGCGACCTGGTCGAAGCGGGCGCCGAGCTGGTCGTAGAGCTTCTGAAGCTCGTTGAGCCGCTGAGTCTGTTCCGGATTGGTTCCGGCAAGCCGCTTGAGCTGGGCGAGTTGCTGCCCGGCAAGGCGCCAATAGCTCAGATAGATGTTGCCGCTGGTCTTGACGTCTTCGTCCAGGGCAAACCGCCCCAAAGCGGCCTCCGACCGCGAAATGCTGGCATCCACGGAACGCGTGAGCAGGGTGACATCATAAGCATGGCGCTCCAGCTGAAGCGCCTGGTCGCGGTCCTCGTTGGACATTGCGACGAGGAACACGAGGCCGAGCAACATCAGCACCGCCATCAGCGCCCCGGCGGCTGCGGCAACCCGCCTCCAGTCGAACCGGATTTCCTCCACGCCCGCTGTCATGACGTCACCCTAGCCGTCTCTTCGCGGCGGCGAAAGGCGCGCTGCTCGTTCAAATGCAGCCGGTCGCCCTCCCCGCGGCTCCGAACATCGCAAGAATCTCGTCGACCTGCTCGCTCGAGTGCGCGGCGCACAGGGAGCAGCGGAGCAGGGTCATCCCGGCCGGAGTCGCCGGCGGGCGGGCGAGATTGACGTAGAGCCCTTCCTTGAGGAGCGCTTCCCACATGGACCCTCCGGTCTCGAGGTCGGGCATGATCACCGCGATGATCGCCGACTGGGGCTCGTCGGTTCCAAGCGTGAAGCCGAGCGCCTTCAGGCCGGCGTGAAGCTTCTTCGAATTTTCCCACAGGTGAGCGCGCTTGTCGGCGCCTTTCATCAGCTTGCGGATCGAGGTTGCAGCGGTGGCAACGACGGAGGGCGGAAGCGAAGCGGTGAAGACGTAGGGGCGACAGACCAGCCGAAGAATTTCGAACTTCGGGTGGTTGGACACGCAGAAGCCGCCGACCGTGCCGACCGATTTCGAAAAGGTGCCGATGATGAAGTCGACGTCGTCGATGACGCCCTGGGCTTCGGCGACTCCGCGGCCGTTCTCGCCGATGAAACCCATCGAATGGGCTTCGTCGACCAGCACCATCGCGCCGTTCGCCTTCGACACGGCGACCATCTCCTTCAGCGGGGCGATGTCGCCGAGCATCGAATAAACGCCCTCGAGGACAACCAGCTTGCCGGCGCCTTCGGGGATTCGCTTCAGCCGTTTTTCCAGAGCCTCGATGTCGTTGTGGCGGAACGGCACGATCTGTGCGTTGCCGAGCGCGCAGCCGTCGTAGATCGATGCATGGCTGTCGATGTCGAGGACGATGTAATCGTCCTTGCCAGCGATCGTGGAAATGATCCCGAGATTGGCCTGGTAGCCCGTCGAGAAGACCATCGCATGGTCCATCGAGTAGAAGTCCTTCAGCGCGTCCTCGCAGGCCTTGTGGCCGGCATAAGTGCCGTTGAGGACCCGGCTCCCGGTGGTGCCGGAGCCGAACTCGTCGAGGGCCTTCTTTCCCGCGGCGATCACGTCCGGGTCGAAGGTCATTCCCATGTAGTTGTACGTGCCGAGAAGGATCGTCCGGCGGCCGTTGCAGATGGCGACGGTGGGGCTCTCGACCCGCTCCATCACCAGATTGAACGGGTCGGTCAGCCCGGTCGAAAGCAGCTCCTCGCGCTGCTGGATCAGCGGGTCGAACTTGGAGAAGAGGTCGTTCACGCCTGCATCTTCTTGAGCGCTTCGGCGAGCTGGCCGATGGTCTCGATTTCGGCCTGCATATTGACCGGGATCAGAACATCGAACTCGTCTTCCACCTCCGCGACGAAGTTGAGGACGGTCAGGCTGTCCCATTCCAGGTCCTGCTGGAAGCGCGTTTCCGGAGTTACGGCCACACTTTTCGTATTGAAGATATCGACCAGCGCCTTCACGCGCACGTAGGTTTCGTCGGTCTCGTCCATCTGTCTCGCCCTATTCGCGGGGCCGCCGTTTCGCAATGCAATGGGGCGCGAATGCGGCGGCTTCGGGTCCGGCTACAGCCAGCCCTCGCGTTCGTACCATGCGGCGGTTTCAGCGAGGCCGCGCCCGGTTTCCACCTGCGGTCTCCACAGATCGGCGGGCGGGCACTTGCCGGCGCTGACCACCCAGTCCGGATGGCAGAAATAGGCGACCCTGTCGGGCGTCAGCTTGGCGTTGCGTCCGCGGACCAGCCCGTCGGCACGCGATGCCAGCGACAGCAGGAACCGCGGCGTGGCGACGGTGCGCGCGGGCTTCCCGACGGCTTTGCCAAGGGCATCGCCGAACTCGCGGTGGCTCCAGCCCCCGGCGCGCCCGTCGTCCGGCTCGATCAGCAGCTTCGATGGCGCATTTTCATCGGCACAGGCGAGGAGCAGGCGCGCGAGGTCGTCGACGTGGATCAGCGACAGACGGCCCTTGGGCGGCATGAAGATCTGCCCGCGCCGGGCCATTTTGAACAGGTCGAGAGTTTCCTTGTCGCCGGGGCCGTAAACAGCGGGCGGGCGAACGATGACCCAGTCCAGCCCGGACCCTTCTACCAGCTCCTCGGACCGCGCCTTCGAAGCGCCGTAGAGGGATAGCTTCGGCTCGCGCGCCGCCAGCGAGGAGACGTGGACGAACCTACTGATCCCGGCCGCGGTGGAGGCTGCAAGCATCGCCAGCGTCCCCTCGACATTGCCGCGGTCGAAATCGGCCGGATCGCTCGCCTTCAGGACTCCCGCGATATGCACGACCGAGTCGCAGCCGATGACGAGTCTTCGAAGCGCATCGGAATCGCCGAGCGAACCATCGATCCACTCGACCTGGCGCTGCGGGCGCTGGGGGCGGCGGGTCAGGGCGCGGACTTCGTGCCCGGCGGCTGTGGCGATGTCGATGAAGCGGGTCCCGACGAAGCCGGTCCCGCCAGTGACCGCGATCATCACAGCGGCGACCAGTCGGAAGCCGGCGCGTCGGGCTCCGCAGCCTCCGCTTCCGGACCCAGGCGCTCGATGATCCGATCGAGGAGCGCGTCGACCCCGTCGCCGGCCGCGGCGGAGATTGCCAGCGGGTCGGGCGCGCCGGCCTTGGCCAGCGACTGCATCGCCTTCTTGAGCTGCTTCGAGTCGACGAGGTCGCAGCGGCTCAGGGCAACGATCTGCGCTTTCTCATCGAGGCCGCCGCCGTAGCGTGCCATTTCTTCGGTGACGGTCCGCCAGGCCCCGCCCGGGTCGTCGCCCGCGGCATCCACGAGGTGGAGCAGGACCCGGGTGCGCTCGACATGGCCGAGGAAGCGGTCGCCGATCCCCGCGCCGTCCGCCGCGCCCTCGATCAGGCCCGGAATGTCGGCGAGCACGAACTCGCGCCCCTTGTGGCGGACCACCCCGAGCTGGGGACGCAAGGTCGTGAACGGATAGGCGCCGACCTTGGCGGTCGCGTTGGTGACGGTGTTGAGGAAAGTCGACTTGCCCGAATTGGGAAGACCGACGAGGCCGACGTCGGCGAGCAGCTTGAGCCGAAGCCAGACCCACATCTCCTCGCCAGGGGTGCCGGTCTGGTGCTGGCGGGGCGCGCGGTTGGTCGATGTCTTGTAGCTGGCGTTGCCGCGCCCGCCCATTCCGCCTTGGAGCAGCGGCACCCGCTGCCCCTCGATCGTGAGGTCGGCGATCAGGGACCGTTCTTCATCATCCGCCAGGATTTGCGTCCCGACCGGAACCTTGATGACCAGGTCCTTGCCCGCCGCTCCGGTCCGGTTCGACCCGGATCCGCCCTTGCCCCGGGGAGCGCGGAAATGCTGGGTGTAGCGAAAGTCGATCAGCGTATTGAGGCCTGGAACGGCTTCGAAGACGATGTCGCCGCCCTTTCCGCCGTCGCCTCCGTCGGGGCCTCCGAACTCGATGAATTTCTCGCGGCGAAAGCTCACGGCCCCGGGGCCGCCGGCGCCCGAGCGGATGAAGATTTTCGCCTGGTCGAGGAAATGCATGGAGGGCGTTTAGAGTGGAGTGATGGGGAGCGCTACTTTTGCGGGACGGCGTGGCGTCACGAAGTAAATTCGTGACGTCGATCGGGTTCGGCTGCGCCGACCCGTCGGCCGGCTTTCGCGCTCTCTTCGCGCAGCTTGCGCTCGGGCGCTCAAGCGACTGCCCTCGCTGGCGCCGGGACGCCAGCGAGGGAGTCCACGCGCGGACCTGGGCCGTGCGTGAAAACGCTTAACGGTCGCGACTCGGCGCGAAAACAACGCCCCGGTTCGGCAACCAGCTACAGCAGTCCTTGACCTTCAACAATCGTTTACCGCGGCCCGCCGCGATGAAATTCGACGAGCGGATGGTGCCTAGAAAGCCTTTCGTATCTCAAGCTCGATCGTTCGGCCCAGCGGATCGCGATAGGCTGGCTGGTACTGGCGCGGCGTACCGCCCTGGAAATCGCGCACGCGCTGCCGATCGTTCAGCAGGTTAACGACGTCGAGCGAAACGCGCACACCCTTTGCCCAGGCGGAGTTCGGAAGGAAGCGCCGCGCATTCGCGAACAGGCGCATGTTGACGAGCAAAAGCGACGAGAAGCGAAGTGTGTCACTAACTCCGCCGATGTTCGTGTCGAGCTTGCTCGCACCGCGCCACGTCACTCCGACGCGCGCTCCGAGACCTCCCGATGTCAGTGCGGCGGTCCCGTCGACCTGGTGACGAACGCGTCCGCCGCCTATCCCAAGCGCGCCGCCGCCAAGGAGGTCGACCGTGTCGAGGCCGGGGCGGATCAGCAATTTGTCGGAAAAGACGACCGTGTGGTTGGCGCTGAGCTGAAGATAGGTCGAAGGCGTCCGTCCGCGCGCAGGTGCGGCGGCCTCCCCCTCATCGCCCGAGTCCGAATCCGCAGCCGATCCACCCTTTGCGCCCGGCCCGAGAATATTGCCGCTGGCGAGCTTTGCCCGCATGCTGACTCCCCAGCGCAGCCTCTTCTCACGATGCGAATCGAAGTTGATCGGGCGGAGGTCGACCGTCGTCAGGTTCCCGTCGGCATCCCGGATGAAGCGGTCGGGAAAGGCGAGCATGACCGGCACGCTCGCCGGCGGAAGCGCGGAGAGGTAATTGCGGGCGTCGGTGTCGGTATATTCGGCGGTGAGCTGGAGATTGTACCGGGGCAGCAGCTTGAATGTGCTCGAAACGCGTTTGATTTTCAGCTTCTCCGGGCGGAGCGCCGGGTTCCCGCCGGTGATCTGGCTGACGTCCACCGTTTCTCCCGTGAGCGGATCGAAGACCCGGACATCCGAGACTTCGACTACTGGGTCGCCAAGCACCTGCATCGAGGGCGCTGTCTGGCTGTCCTCGATCGATCCGCGCAGTTCGACGGGCGGAATCGGTTGCCACGTCAGTCCGAGCGCCCAGCTATCGAGGGCGCCGGCGTCCGAAACATGGGTGGTGCCATATTCCGCGTTTGCGGAGAGCATTCCGATGGCCCCGAGCAAGCCGACTCCGGGGGCGGCGATCGGGACGTCAAGCGCGCCGCGGATCGCTTGCTCGTGCCGGCGGAAATCCCGATTGCTGCTGGCGAAGAAGGAGCTTCGCGAGTGGAGCCGGTACCAAGACAGCCGCCCGTCAATCGTCGCCTGCAAAGGTCCGGCGGGGAGGTTGGCGATCGGTCCGACAAAGGAAAGCTCGGCGGTATCCGAGATATTCCGCGACCTGGCCCGGTCAGAGGTGATTCCGATCAGGCCGGAAAGATCGGTCGCGAACGGGTTGAGATCATCGTCGAGCCGGACAAATCCAAACGTCGACTGCCGGTCGGTGTCGATGACATCGCGCGATTCCAGATGGCCGGCGTTGAGATTCCCGACCCACTGACCGAAGCGGCCATTAAAGGCGATCCGTCCCTCGCCGTTATCACGTGCGTAGCGGGACCGAAGCGGGTCGCGGCCATAGTATAAGAGCGAGACGTCGGTCGAAAACGGCGAGGAGCTATTGTCCGCGGGCAGCTGAAACAGGCCGGAGGGCAAGCCGCGGAGCGCCCGGTTGACATTCCTGGTCAGCCGGACGCTCGCGTTCGTCGACAGCCACGGCGCGAGCCGGGTCGCAAACGTCCCGTTGAAATCGTAATTGCGCACTCTTGGGCGAAGGGTTCTGAACCGGCCGAGATCGGTCGAGTTGGGATCGTTGGCGACGCCCAAGAAATCGCCCAGCGCCGGCGTCGGAATAGCCAGGACCGGAACGGCCGTCACGACTTCCCCGGCGAGCGCACTCAGCAGCGGGTCGATTTCGCCGGACGTGTCCGGATATCCCGCGATGTTGCCTTCGAGGGCGTAGGGCCGGATGGGCGTGGGCTGGATAATTCCGCGCTCACTTTCCAGAAGCGAGGATTCGCCGCGTACGCGAAGGCCCAGGTTCGCGCGCGTGGCCCCGCGGATATAGGTCGCAAGGGCTTCGCCGCGGCCGGCGTGCCAATCGCCGTCGGTGGCCGTCTTCGCGGCGCCGGTGAGCGTACCGGCTCGCATCTTGCGCTGGAGGGTCAGGCTCAGCACCCGCTGGCCGGTCGAGCCGCCCAGACGGACGGCCGAGCCTCGCGGGAGCACCTGGAGGTTGCGGATCGCTTCGACCGGGAAGGCTCCGATGTCCTGGAGTCCGTTCACCCGCTCGCCATTGACGAGGATCATCGGCTCGACGTCGTCGCCAAAGTCGCCCTGGACCTCGTCGAGGAGTTCGTCGACCGTGCTCACGCCATAACTGTCGATGGCGTCGCGATCGAGGTTGGCTTCCGGCGATACGTCGCGGAACAGCGCCTGCCCGACGATCAGGATTTCCTGGTGCTGCTGGTCTGTAGGTGTCTGTGCGGCGGCGTCGGAAGAGTCTGCTGCCGAAGTGTTCGCCAAGAGCGGCGCTGCCGTGCCGGTCAGCAGGAGCGCAATGATCAGGCGCGATCCGCGCCGGCGCTGGTGGAGCGGCCCATTATTCATTTTGCCTGTGCCCCCCAGAAAGGCTGCGCGAGGATAGGAGGTAGTGAGTGGCCCTGCGCGCTACCCTGCCTGGCTAGGCCAGGCAGGGAGTCCACGCGCGGTTCTGGGCCGCTAGTGAATTAGATTTGCGGGATGTTTCCGCTCGGGATCGTTCCGCCCGCGGCCGCACTGGCGGCAGCACATTTGCTCGGATCGAATCCGTTCTTGCCGGTCCAGACGCCGCCCTTCTTGCCGGGGCTGATGCAGATCAGCGCATTCACTTCCTGGCCATAGAGGGTGATTGGACCATTGTTGGTGTCGAACCCGTTCGGGCCGGCAGTCTGGTCATGATCGACGGCGGTGTTGCCGGTGGTCTGCAGTCCGGGCGGCTCGACCAGGTGGCCGCCACCGTTGATCTTCCAGACGTGGCAGCTGACCGTGATGGTCCGCTTCGTGTTCTGGATCGTGGTATATTCCTGCGTGCTGTTCGGATAGGTCAGCGTGGCCTGGCCGTGACCCCAGACATTGGGGCTGCCGCCGTTCCTGAAGTAGCTGCCATCGGCGATGAAAAAGCTGCCGGTCGGGGTTCCGGTGACAACCGGATCGCCGACGTTCTGGTCGCGGACCGGAGCGCCGTCATTGACCCAGCCGCTGTCCTGGACGTCGGTCGGTTCGGTCTGGAAGCCCGATGCGGCGGCCGGCCGAAGAGCTTCGTCGCAGATCGCCTGCGCGTCATAATCGCCGTCGAGGGTGACGGGAGTCAGGACGGTACTATCGCCGTCGTCGGCATATGCCGGCGCCATGAAAACGGGAGTTAATGCGGATGTCAGGACGGCTGTCGCCGCCAATAGTGCGCGTTTCATTTGGATTCCCCAAATTACCCGGTTGAGTATGTCAGCCGGCGGGTCACCCAGAACGACTCGCTGGTGAATTTGCATTTACCGGCGAGTAAATAACGAATTAAGTTATCGTAAGTTAACCACTAACGATAGTTAGCTCCGTTTGGTGTTTCGATTCGGGATTCACCGCCCGCACTAGCTTCCAACCCATTCCGCGGCCCGGATCGCGAGCTCCGTGCGGTTGGCGACGCCGGTTTTCTCGAACACGCTGTGGAGATAGACTTTCACCGTCCCCTCGGTAATTCCGAGACGGTCGGCGATGTCCCGGTTGCGCAGGCCTTGCCGGACCAGCTGCACCAGTTCGGTTTCGCGTGGCGAAAGCAGCGACCTGTCGCGCGCCGCCGTGGGCCGCGCCGCCTCTTCCTGGATGTTGCGGTCGATCCATTCGTCTCCGGCTCGAACGGAATCGAGACAGTCGATGAGGAGCGCCGGGTCCGACGTCTTCAGAAGAACGCCATCGACCTTGAGGCTCAGGGCTTCGGAAAACCCGGTTTCGTCGAGCGAGGCGGTCAGGAGCACGACCTTGCGGTTGTCGCCGCTGGAGCGGAGCTGCCGAAGCACTTCAATGCCGCTCCCGTCCGGCATCTGGATGTCGAGAACGACGATCTCGGGATCGTGCTCGGCGATCTCCCGGAGCGCCTCGTTGCCGCTGCTCGCCTTGGCGACGAGCTTGTAATCGCTCCCGCGAAGCATCGCCTCGACGGCGGCCTGGATCATCGGGTGGTCATCGGCGAGCAGGATTTGAGTCACGGCCGGGCCTCCGGTTTGAGTGGCAAGGTTATCGAAACGTCTGTTCCGGTTTCACGAGTGGTGAGCATCAGGGTTCCATTGGCCTCGTCGACTCGCTCGCGGAGGGACCAGGGAGTGCCCTCCTTTAGCCGCTCGTTGCCGCTTCCGTCATTGCCGATGTCGAGCCTAAGGTCGCCCTCGTCGGCGGTTAGCTGGACCGTGATGTGCTTCGCGCGGGCGTGGCGGACGGCATTCGCGACGGCTTCTCGGATGAGCTGGTGAGTATCGAGGTGAAGCCGCATCGGGACGCTGGTTTCGGGAACTTCGGCCGAGAACAGGCACTGGATGTCCCACTGCATCGCCAGCCGGGTGCACAGAGCGCGAAGGTCGGCAGCAAGTTTGGGGAGCGGGATGGTCTCGCTCTTGAGCGCACCGATCGCCGACCGAAGCTCCTGCTGCTCGTGCAAAAGCAGCCGCTTCAGGTCGTTCAGCTCGCGGTCGGGCTGGTCTCCCAACCGCAGGGCGCGGCTGATCGCCTCGATTCGGAAGGTTGCGCCGGCAAGGAACTGGACGATGCTGTCGTGCAAATCCCGTGCGAGCGACAATCGCGCCCGGGCGATCGCGCCGTCTTCGACAGCCGCCAGAAGCGCGTGGCGCTGGATTTGCGCCGCGAGCGCGCTGCCCAACGTTTCGCCGAAATCGATATGGTCGGTGCACAGGCCGGAGATTCCGCCGAGGAGAAGGATACCCTCGCCCGCCGCGGTCTCGATTGGAACCCCAAGGCCCTCCTCGATGCCATGCTTGCGGGCGATTTCGGAATCAACCAGCGAGTCAGCCGTGGCGAAACGCATTCGCCGGTGCAGGCCCCTGCAGATCCCGCGATTGCGCCGGATATCGAAAAGGACCGGCCCCCGTTCGATCTTGACCGAACGGGATGGCAAGGCGGTGGTGCTGGTCTCGATGCCTTTCCTCGCGATCGCGAGCCAATGCTCGCTTCCGCGGCCGCGCCAAATCAGAAGCGCGCTCGAGGCTCCCGCGACCGCCGTCGCGCCTTCGATTGCGCTGTCGAGCGGCGACTCGCCTGGCGAAACGTCGCGAAGCAAGTCGTCTTTCAACGACCGAAGGCCCGAAAATCCGTGGTTCACCCCGAACCAGATCAGGACAACGGAGAGGACGACGAGGTTGCCTGCCCTGATAATGAATCGCTGCAGGTCGAAATTGCCGCCGTGATCGGTTCCCGCAACCAGGCCCGCAGCGACATAGAGCAAGGTCACCGGGACCGCCGTCAACGTCGTCTCGCGCCATCCCCATCGGATCGCCGCCGACAGCACGAGGAACACGAAAAAGACGAAAAAGGGGCTGGTGTAACCGTCGCTTGTGAGCACCAGCAAGGTGAAGGCGAGTATATCCACGACCTGCATCGGCGCCGCGAGCCGGGCATCGAGCCACCAATTGTCCCAGGTCAGTACGGCGACGAGCGCGGCCGCGACGACGTAAGTTGCGAGGACTGCATAGGTTGCCACCGCGGCCGTTGCCGGCTGGCTCGGGTCGATCCAGATCGCGAACAGGAAAACCGCGGCGAGAACTGCGCGAGCAAGCGCGATCACGCGGCCGGACCGATGTTTCAGTACGTCGTCGAACACCGGCCCCGGACCCCCGAGCAAACCTGCTGCTAACTTGCGATATAGCAGCCGCCACTAGGATACGGGAAGTCGGACAGTGAACAGTTCACGCCGCCAGTATCTCTACGGGCTCCACGGTCCTGCCGGCCTGCGCTGAGCAGAGCTGAAGCCGATACAGCCGGGCGGGGACCTGCTCGCCGCGCGCACAGCACAGCCGAGGGGCGACAATGCCGGTCGCACTGAAGCCGAGCTTTTCGAGCACCCGGCCGGATGCCGGATTGTCGATGAAGTGCGACGCTTCGAGCGCCGGCAGCCGCAGCGTTCGCGCGATGTCCACGAGAGCAGCGCAGGCCTCCGACGCGATCCCCCGGCCCCAATGCGCCCGCGCGATCCAGTAGCCGAGCTCCACCGCGCCCGACGGCCGGCGGCCGAGGCCGCAGGCGCCGACCAGCCGGGGCGAGCTTTCGGTACGCTCGAGGATGAGGAGCGAGGGGAGCACGGGATCGCGGGGTGCCGCGAGGAAAGCCTCCGCATCGCGCAGGCTGTACGGCCATGGGGCGGTCGCCAGGTTTCGTGCGATCGCCTGGTGGCCGATGGCCTGCGCGACCGCGGGCGCATCTTCCGGAAAGCCGGGCCTCAGCAACAGGCGTTCGGTTCTCGCGAACATCGTCTGGCTCCTCCCGCGCGCCCTTACGGACGGCGCGTTACAGTTTCGGGAGAAGGCAAAAGAAAAGGGGACTGCCCCTTCCGGGGCGTCCCCTTCTCCCTTTGTGGATTTCGATCTTCGATCTCGTCCGGGCCGCCCCTTCAAGGGAACGGCCTGTCAGTGACCGTTCCTATTTGTCCTCGTTCGCCGGCATGACGTGCACATATTTGCGGCCGAGCTTGCCGTCTCGGAACGCGACCGTGCCGTCGGTAAGCGCAAAGAGGGTGTGATCCTTGCCGATTCCGACGTTGGTGCCCGGGTGCCACTTGGTCCCGCGCTGGCGCACGATAATGTTGCCGGCGCGAGCCGACTGGCTGCCGAACAGCTTCACGCCGAGGCGCTTGCTTTCACTGTCGCGGCCGTTGCGGGACGAACCGCCTGCTTTCTTATGTGCCATGACGAAATAGTGTCCTGATTACTTGCCCTTGGGGGCCTTCTTGGAGCCGCCCTTAGCAGGTGCAGCATTTTTTGTCGACGGCGCTTTGGCCTTCGGGGCGGCAGCCTTTTCAGCCTTCGCCGGAGCAGCCTTCTGCTCGGCCTTCGGCTTCTCTGCCTTGGGCGCGGTCGTCGCGGCCTCGGTCTTTGCAGGAGCCGGAGCCTTTTCGGCCTTCGGCGCTTCAGCCTTGGCCGGCTTCGCCTTCTTCTCGGCCTTGTGGTCGCCGACGGCGGTGATCCTCAGGATCGTGTGCTGTTGGCGGTGGCCCTTCTTGCGGCGATAATTGTGGCGGCGGCGCTTCTTGAAGACGGTGACTTTCTCGCCCTTGGCCTGGGCAATGATTTCGGCCGAAACGGTCAGGCCATCGGTCTTCTTGAGCTCCGACCCCTCGCCGGCGAGGAGGACGTCGCCCAAGGTGACAGTGTCACCGGCGTTTCCGTCCAGCTTCTCGACGACGATCTTGTCTCCGGGGGCGACGCGGTACTGCTTGCCGCCCGTGCGCACGACTGCGAACATTGGCTTCTCTTCTGTGCTTGTGGCGCGCGTCCAAACAGGGGTCGCGCGAAAGCGAGCCGCCTATGGCAGCGGTTCGCGGCTGTCAACTAATGCCTGTGTTCCGGCCTCAAGCGGTACCGCTCGCCGTCGAAGCTATCGAACATGGCGTCGATGGCCGGGTGGTCGATCGGCTCATCGGTCTCGTCGTGGACCAGGTTCTGCTGGCTCACATAAGCGACGTAGCTCGCGTCCGAATTCTCGGCGAGAAGGTGATAGAAGGGCTGGTCCTTGGGCGGCCGCATCGGTTCGGGAATCGCCTCGTACCATTCTTCGCTGTTGGCGAACTCCGGGTCGACGTCGAAAATGACTCCGCGAAAGTCGAGCAGCCGATGCCGGACCACCTCGCCGATGGCGAAGCGAGCGAGGGGCATCGGAATGGAGCGACCGGTAGCCATGCCGGCTGAACGAAGAATGTCGGACATCGGGTGCAATCTAGGGCGCCGGTCAGGCTAGGCAAGGGCACATCGCCTTGCTAGACGCGCGCACCGGCCAGCGCCCCAACCCTGGGCGCAGCACCATCTATCATGCGGAGAGGTGGCTGAGTGGTCGAAAGCACCGCACTCGAAATGCGGCGTGCGGGCAACCGTACCGTGGGTTCGAATCCCACCCTCTCCGCCACCATCCGGGAAACTTGCGAGGGCTCAGGGTCGTTACCGCTCCGTAATGCCCGCCGCTCTTCCGCCCCCCGAACCGCCACGAGCCGAGATTGTCGTGACCGGCAAGGCGCTCCCCGACCCGGCGGCTGCGCGCGCCTATGACGTCGAGACGGTCGGCCGCGAGCGGCTCGCGAACGCTCCGGCGCACCAGATCGACGAAATCCTGAAGTCGGTTCCCGGGCTGCAGCTGTTCCGGCGGTCGGACTCGACCAGCGGCCATCCGACCAGCCAAGGCGTGACCCTCCGGGCGCTCGGCGGCAACGCCTCGAGCCGCGCCTTGCTCGTCCTCGACGGCGTTCCGCAGTCGGATCCGTTCGGCGGCTGGGTGAACTGGCCCGCTTACGATCCGGCGGGGCTGTCGCAGGTGCGAATCACGCGCGGCGGCGGAAGCGTCGCCTTCGGTCCCGGAGCGCTGGCCGGGGTCATCGACATGAGCAGCCTCGCCGAGCCGGGGATGAACGCGTCCATCGAAGCCGGTAGCCGCGAGTCCGTCGACGGTCATGTCTACGCGGGTGTGGAAACCGGCGGCGGATTGCTCGCGCTCGACGCCCAGGGCGCGCGAAGCGACGGTTTCATTCCGCTCACCAAGGCGACGCGCGGGCCAGTCGATCGGGCATCGCCGTACAAGGAGGGCAGTTTCCGTGCGCGCTGGATCGCTCCGGTCGCGCAAGGCGTCGAATTGCAGGCGAGCGGGCTTGGCTTCGTCGATGTCCGCAATCGCGGAGTGCCGTTCACCGGGAACCGGACGCGGGGAGCCGATGCGTCCCTTCGGCTGGTCGGAAGCGGACGCTGGCAATGGGCGGCAACCGCTTACGGCCAGTGGCGCAACTTCCGAAGCAGCTTTGCGAGCGTCAACGACGAGCGAACCGAGGCGAACCGCGTCGCGCTTCAGGATTCGGTGCCATCGCGGGGGCTCGGCGGGAGCATCGAGGTGCGCCCGCCAGTCGGCGGCGGGTTCGAACTTCGCCTTGGCGGCGACGCGCGCTTCACCAGCGGCGAGACTCGCGAGCTCGCAACCTATGTGGCGGGAGAGCCGACCAAGCGGCGGATCGCGGGGGGAGAAACCGCGACGCAGGGCCTGTTCGCCGAGGCCACCTGGACCGGCGGATCGCTAATTTTGAGTGGTGGCGCACGGCTCGACCATTGGAGCATCGCGGACGGCAAGCTCGTCGAGAGCGCGATCGCGACGGGCGCGGTTACCCGCGACGACCGGTTTGCGAGCCGGAGCGGCTGGCGCCCGACGGCCAGGGCCGGTGCGGTCTTCGATGCCGGAAACGGCCTCAGCCTTCGCTCCGCGGCCTATCTCGGTTGGCGCATGCCGACGCTCAACGAGCTGTTCCGTCCCTTCCGGGCTGGTGCGGATGCGACGGCCGCCAACCCGCTGCTCGATCCCGAGCGATTGTCCGGAGCCGAAGCGGGCGTTCGCTACCATCGCGAAGGGCTGGAGCTGGAGCTGACCGGTTTCGTCAATCGCCTTTCGGGCGCGATTGCCAACGTGACGCTTGGCCACGGACCAGGCGTCTTTCCCGGCGTCGGCTTCGTCGCCGGCGGTTTCAGCCAGCGGCGGAACCTCGATGCGGTGAAGGTTCGCGGTGTCGAAGCCTCGGCCCAGTTCAACCGCGGTCCGTGGACCCTGCGCGCCGGCGCCAGCTTCAGTCACGCCCGGGTCGAGGCCAATAGCGAGGCGGCCGCTCTCGACGGCCTCCGACCGGCGCAGACGCCGAACCTTGTGCTGACAGGCGAAGTCGGCTGGCACGACGGTGGAAAGGCGGTCTCGCTGCTGCTGCGCCGGACCGGAGCGCAGTTCGAGGACGACCTCAACACGCAGCGGATTCGTCCCGCGACGACCATCGACGCGTTCGCCGCCTGGCCGCTGTCGCGCCGCCTGCAACTTGTCGCGCGGGCGCAAAACCTACTCGACGAAACCGTGATCGCGACTCTCGGGAGCGACGGGACGATCGAGCGGGCGACGCCGCGAACGCTGTGGATCGGCCTTCGGTTCGGCGGCTTTTAAGGCTGTTCGCCTAATTTGCATCAAGCTTGTGAACTGCAGTGGAGCCCAAGCGTTTGGGGGTCGGTTGGACAGCGGCGCCTTGCTGCTGGAACCGACGGAGGATGTGCAAATGGCCAATAGCAAAAGCGGATCGTCGAAGCGCGGTTTTGCCGCGATGAGCCCGGAAAAGCAGCGCGAGATCGCCGCCAAGGGCGGACGCGCGAGCCACGGCGGCGGCCGCCGTCCGAACAGCGCCCGCACTGGCAATCGCTCGGGTCGGTAAGCAAGCGTAACGAGAAACCGCCGTCCGCCCGCCGCGTTGACGGGCGGACATGTACCGGACGGACCTCCAGGCAAAAGACAAGGGCGGCGCCATCGCGGCGGTGGTCGCGGTGCACGCCGCCCTTCTGGTCATGCTCCTCAGCCTGTCCGGAAAGATGGACGTCACGCGCCCGCAGGACGTGCTTCAAGTCTTCGACGTCAACGAAGTACCGCCGCCTCTCTCGCAGCCCATCACCAAGCCGGAGCCCCAGCCGCAAAAGCCGAAAGAAAGCGAGGGCTCGGCGAGCCCGGAGAACATCCAGAGCAAGGCGACGGATGTCGTCGCGCCGCGACCGGAATTTTCGATGCCGGTGCCGGTGCCGATGACCGCAACGCAGACTCCGAACACAGGCGTCGAAGCGACTCAGGGGGCCTCGGACGTGGTCGGGCCCGGAACCGGCGCGGGCGGGACTGGCACGGGAACCGGAAGCGGCGGCTCGGGCTCCGGGGCGGGCGGCGGCGGAGGAGGTGGAGCGGTCAGCCCGCCGCATCTCGCAACGCCGGTGCTTCGGGGACGCGATTTTCCGAGGGAAATGCTCGACCGCTGGCCGCGCGGAGCGACGGTGTTTCTCCGCCTTAGGGTTGATCCGAGGGGTTTTGTCAGCGAGTGCAACGTCGACCGCGGAACGGGGATCGCTGCAATCGACTCGCAGGTCTGCAACGTGGCGCGCGACAGGCTTCGCTTCCGCCCAGCGTTGAACCGCGCCGGGGTGCCGGTGGCAGGATGGTTTGGATATGCGCAGCCCGCGCCGCGCTAGCTCGGAAGGATAAATATGATCGAAGCGGAATGGTGGGATTACGATTCGCCGGACGAGATGGCGGAGGCGGTGGC
>JBDZVP010000004.1:47056-48244 GCA_040255765.1 Sphingomonadales bacterium
TCGAAGCGGAATGGTGGGATTACGATTCGCCGGACGAGATGGCGGAGGCGGTGGCCGGCGATGTCGGTTTCATCATCGAAAGCGCGCTCGACGCCCGCGGATCGGCGATGCTTGCGCTTCCCGCCACCGAGACCGCGCTGGCGATCTATCCGAAGCTTGCCGACGCCGCGGTGAAGTGGAAGCAGGTGACCATCGTCCCGACCGACGACCTTATCGTCGGAGTCGACAATGAGCGGAGCAAGGCGCGGTCGCTGGCGCAGCTGTTCCTTCCCAAGGGCTCGCGGGTGGTTCCGATCGTCACCCCGCTCGACGATTACCGGCTTGCGGGGAATTCGGCCGACGCGCGGCTGCAGGACCTTCCGTGGCCGCCCGATCTCGCCTGGCTGAGCGTTGGCGAAGACGGAAGCGCGGCGGGGATCGCCGCCGGCCCGGACCTCCAGGACGCACTCGATGCGCCCAAGGCCCGGCGAGCGGTCGGGGTGAGGCCGGAAAGCGGAGAGGCACACGTGACTCTCACCCGCGCCTCGATCCTGTCGGCGCGGACGATCATGATCGCGCTCCAGGGGCAGGCCAAGCGCGACATGCTGGAACAGGCGATCGCCGACGGCCAGAGCTCGAAGCTCCCGATCGGCCGGGTGCTCGCCGAAGCGGAGCAGCCGATCGACATCCATTGGTGCCCGTAAGCTAAATCTCGTCGAGCTTCACGTCCTTCGTCTCCGGCAGCCACAGCAGCGAGACGAGCACCGAAATCCCGGTGAAGACCACCGCGTACCACAGGCCGGAGTAGATGTTGCCGGTCGCGGCGACGATGGCGACGCTGACCGCCGGAAGGAACCCGCCGACCCAGCCGATCCCGAAATGATAGGGGAAGGACAGAGCGGTATAGCGAACGCGGGTGGGGAACATCTCGACCAGCGAGGCCGCCTGCGGGCCGTAGAGCGCGGTCGCTCCGACCGTGAACAGCAGCAGGATCGCGATCAGCACGGGCAGGTTCATCTGCGCTGGGTCCGCGCCCTTTGGATAGCCCGCCGCCTCCAGCGCCATCGCGATCGAACCGCCCGCGCTTGCCTTTAACGTCTTGAGGTCCGCGCCCGACAGGCCGTGCCCGTCGCTGACCGGGACTGCATTGTCGCCCACCACGACGCGCGTGCCGCCGTCGAGCGAGGCGGTCGTCGAGTAAGAGATCCC
>JBDZVP010000070.1:0-7789 GCA_040255765.1 Sphingomonadales bacterium
GGCGGGCAGGCGAAGACCGACAATCTCGACGAATGCGCGCCGCACTTCGGGCACGTCCGCTCCGCCTACACGATCGGCGAGGCCGCGGAGATGTTCACGGCGCTGCTTAGCCCGCACATCCCCGTGAAAAATTGTGGAAAACTCGACGAGGCGGTGCGGCAGGCCGCGCGGGATGCCGAGGCCGGTGATACCGTCCTTCTGTCGCCGGCGTGCGCGAGCTTCGACCAGTTCCGGGACTTCGAGGATCGTGGGCTACAATTCAAAGCCTTGGTGGGGGCTCTATGACGAACATCATTCCAGAGCGGCTGAAGGCCAGGATCACGGTCGATGCCAACCGCTACGGCCGGTCGGACCAGTCGACCGTGGGCCGCTGGTTCTGGGAAATCGACCGTGTGTTGCTGCTGCTGATTGCGGTCCTGATCGGGATCGGGCTGATCGCTGTCGCGGCGGCGTCGCCCGCTGCGGCGGTTCGCTATTCGGGCGGCAACGTCCGCTTCCCCGAGCTCTATTATTTCTACCGTCAGATCGCGTGGATCGGGGTCGGGGTGCCGGTAATGATCGGAATCTCGATGATGCCGAGGGAACGCGCGCGGCGGCTCTCGCTCGCCGGCGCGGCCATTTTCTTCGTCCTGCTGGCGCTGGTGCCGATCGTCGGGCCGGAGGTGAACGGCGCCCGGCGCTGGATCGACATCGGCGTCGGCCAGCTGCAGCCATCGGAATTCCTGAAGCCCTTTTTCGTGGTTGCGATGGCGTGGCTGATGAGCCTTCGCGAGAGCGACAAGTCGCTGCCGGTCTTCACTCTGTCGGCGGTCATTACGGCCGCTGTCGCCTTCCTCCTGATGAAGCAGCCGGACTTCGGTTCGACCATCATCTTCGTCACCGTGTGGGTGGCGATGCTCGCGCTCGCGGGAGTTTCGCTGCGGATGCTGGGCGTCATCGCGGTGGCGGGGCTGATCGGGATCGTCCTTGCCTATTTCTTCTATGACGTGGCGACGGCCCGCATCGACGGATTCCTGTTCGGGCAGGGCGACACGTTCCAGACCGACAATGCGATGCGGACCCTGACCGCGGGCGGCCTGTTCGGGATGGGGCCTGGCGCGGGGACGCGGAAGTTCGGGCTTCCCGAACCGCACACCGATTACATCTTCTCGGTCATCGGCGAGGAGTTCGGGCTGATCGCCTGCCTTGCGATTGCGGCTCTGTATCTCGTCATCGTTGCCCGGGTGCTGGTGAAGCTTCTCGACGAAGACTCGCCGTTCGCAATCCTCGCCGGCGCGGGGCTGGTCATCGAGTTCGGGCTTCAGGCGCTGATCAACATGGCGGTGAACGTGCAGATCGCGCCGTCGAAGGGGATGACGCTTCCGTTCATCAGCTATGGCGGAAGCTCGATGCTCGCTCTGTCGATCGGCATGGGCCTGCTTCTCGCCTTCACCAGGCGAAACCCCTATCTGACCCGTTCGCCCTATGTGGTGAAATGGAGCGGAGAGGCCGAAACCGCATGAACTTCGTCTTGGCCGCCGGTGGAACTGGCGGGCACATGGTCCCGGCACACGCGCTTGCCGTAGAGCTGACCGCTCGCGGGCACGGCGTGCTGGTCATCACCGACGCCCGGGGAGCGAAAATCCCCGGGCTGTTCGACAAGATTCCGGTGCACGTGCTCCCCGCGCGCCAGCTCGGGCGCAACCCGATCGCGTGGGCGAAGGCGGCGCTGGCGATCCTGGCGGGGCGGCGCGAGGCGAAGGCGATCTATCGCGAGCATCGGCCCGACGCCGTCGTGGGTTTCGGCGGCTATCCGGCCTTCCCGGCGCTGCTTGCCGCGAGCGCGATGGCTATCCCAAGCGTTCTTCACGAGCAGAATGCGGTGCTCGGCCGGGTCAACCGCATGCTCGCCGGACGGGCGACCGCGCTGGCGACTGCCTTCAGCGAGATCGACCGGCTCAAGCCCCGCTATCGCGACAAGGTCGTGCTGGTCGGAAACCCGGTGCGCGAGGCTATAGCGAAGGTCGGCGAGATGCCGTTTCCGCCATTCGACGAGACCTCGCCGCTCCGGATCCTGGTGACCGGGGGGAGCCAGGGCGCGACGATCCTCGGCCGCGTGGTTCCGGGCGGGCTCGGGATGCTGGAGCCATTACTCCGCCACCGGCTGCAGGTGGTCCAGCAGTGCCGGCCGGACGACATCGAGGAAATCCGCGCGCGTTACGCCGATCTGGAAATTCCCGCCGAGCTGATGACCTATATCCTCGACATGCCGGAGAAGATCGCGGACGCGCATCTGGTGATCGGACGGTCCGGAGCCTCCACCATCGCCGAGCTTACGGCGGCCGGCCGGCCGGCGATCCTCGTTCCATTTGGCGCCGCGACCGACGATCACCAGACCGCGAACGCCCGCGAGATGGTTCGGGCGGGCGGAGCGCGGGCGATCCCGCAGGACGAGTTCACGCCCGAGACGCTGGCACGGCAGGTCGAAGCGATTGCCTCCGATCCGCAGGCGCTGGCCAACGCGGCCGCCCGGTCGCTGTCGGTCGGAAGGCCCAATGCCGCGGGCGACCTCGCCGATCTGGTCGAGCGCGTCGGCGGCGGGCTTTCGGCCCTTCCGGTCGGGCTCGAGCCGCGCAAGGTGACTGCCTATGCCGGGAAAGGATTGCCGGCATGAAGGCCTTGGGAACGGACATCGGCACCATCCACTTCGTCGGGATCGGCGGCATCGGAATGTCGGGAATCGCCGAGGTGATGCACCAGCTCGGCTACTCGGTCCAAGGCTCCGACCAGTCGGACAGCTATGTCGTCGAAAAGCTCCGCAAGGAGGGGATCCCGGTCGCCATCGGGCACAGCGCCGACAATATCGGAGACGCCACGGTGGTGGTCTGCTCGACGGCAATCTCGCGCGGGAATCCCGAGGTCGAAGCGGCGATCGAGCGGCGGCTTCCGATCGTCAAGCGCTCGGAGATGCTTGCCGAGCTGATGCGGATGCAAAAGACCATCGCGGTCGCGGGAACCCACGGCAAGACGACGACGACGTCGATGGTCGCTGCAATGCTCGATGCCGGGGGGATGGACCCGACGGTCATCAACGGCGGGATCATCAACCGCTACGGCTCCAACGCCCGCCTTGGGAAAAGCGACTGGATGGTGGTCGAAGCGGACGAGAGCGACGGCAGCTTCCTTCGCCTCGACGGGACGATCGCCGTCGTCACCAACATCGACCCCGAGCATCTGGAGCATTGGGGAAGCTTCGAGGACGTGAAGCGCGCTTTCTGCGAATTCATCGAGAATGTGCCCTTCTACGGGCTCGCGGTGCTGTGCGTCGATCATCCGGAGGTACAGAGCATTTTGAGCCGGATCCAGGACCGGCGGATCGTCACTTACGGATTCTCGGCGCTTGCTGATTTGCGCGCGGAGAATGTGCAGCCGAGCGGGCTTGGAAGCAGCTTCGACGCGGTGGTGTTCGAGCGCGAAGGCGAATGGCGGACGATCGAGGGCATCCATGTCCCGATCCCTGGCCGCCACAATGTCCAGAATGCGCTTGCGGCGGTCGCCGTGGCGCTGGAGCTTGGGATCCCGGACGAGCAGATCGTCACCGGCTTCGAACGGTTCGAGGGCGTCAAGCGGCGCTTCACCAAGGTCGGTGAGGTGGATGGCGCGACCATCATCGACGATTACGCCCACCATCCGGTCGAAATCCGCGCCGTTCTCGCGGCGGCCCGGGAGACGACTGAAGGAAGGGTAATCGCCGTGATGCAGCCGCATCGCTACACGCGGCTGCAGGCGCTGATGGAGGACTTCCAGGCGGCTTTCAACGACGCCGACATGGTCTTCGTCGCGCCGGTCTATGCCGCGAATGAGGAGCCGATCGAGGGGGTCGATTCCGAAGCCCTGGTCGAGGGGCTCCGGGCGGTCGGGCACCGCATGGTAAAGCCCGTCAGCGATCCGAAGGACCTTGCCGAAACGCTGCGTGACATCGCCGCGGAAGGCGACACCATCATCTGCATGGGCGCGGGCGACATCACCAAATGGGCCGCAGGACTAGCGGACGGGATCGGCAAGGCGAGGAACGCCAAGTGAGCGGAGCCGACGCCATCGCCATTCCGGAGCTTCAGGGCACTATTGAGCCGGGCGGAAGCCTTGCCGACTTTATCTGGTTCCGGACCGGCGGGCCCGCACAATGGCTGGTGCGGCCGAAGGACGAAGCGGACCTGGCCCGGTTCCTGGGCGAACTGGACGAGAGTGTTCCGGTCACCCCCATTGGCGTCGGATCGAACCTGATCGTCCGCGATGGCGGCGTGGACGGAGTCGTTGTTCGGCTTCCAAAAAGTTTCTCGAAGATAACAATTGAGCCTGGCAACAGAGTCCGCGCGGGCGGCGCCGCGATGGGGATCACCGTCGCGTCCGCGGCTCGAGACGCGGGGATCGCGGGGCTCGAGTTCCTTCGCGGGATTCCTGGCACGGCCGGCGGCGCGGTCCGGATGAACGCGGGCGCTTACGGGCGCGAGGTGAAGGATGTGCTGGTCGAGGCGAAGCTGGTGCTTCGCGACGGGACGATCCAGACCTGGCCGCTCGACCGGCTCGGCTACACCTACCGGCACAGCGCCGTGCCGGAGGGCGCGGTGGTGGTCGAAGCGCTGTTCGAAGGCGTTTCGGGTGACACAGCGGAGATTGGCGCGGAGATGGACCGGATCGCGGCAGAGCGCGAGGCCTCGCAGCCGCTTCGGAGCCGCACCGGGGGCTCGACCTTCAAGAATCCGCCGGGGCACAAGGCGTGGGCGCTGATCGACGCCGCCGGCTGCCGCGGGCTCACCATCGGCGGTGCGCAAGTGTCGGAAAAGCATTGTAATTTCTTGCTCAACTTGGGCAACGCGACGAGCGCGGAGATCGAGGATCTGGGAGAGGAAGTGCGCCGCCGGGTGATGGAGAAGACCAACATCCAGCTCGAGTGGGAAATCCAGCGTATCGGGAGCTACGAGTGAACCGCGACCTTCATATTGTCGTGCTGATGGGCGGCTGGTCGGCCGAGCGCGAAGTGTCGCTAATGAGCGGGCGGGGCGTGGCCGAAGCGCTTCGCGGCAATGGCTGGAGCAAGGTCACCGAGCTCGACATGGGCCGCGATGTCGCGGTTCGACTCGCCGAGCTGAAGCCGGACGTGGTGTTCAATGCTCTGCACGGCACGCCCGGCGAGGATGGAAGCGTCCAGGGCATGATGGACCTGATGGGCCTCAAATATACCCATAGCGGGCTCGAGACGTCGGTGATCGCCATCGACAAGGAACTGACCAAGATGGTCCTGGTCCCGCACGGGATCCGGATGCCGGCGGGGAAGATCGTCACCAGCGAGAGCCTGTTCCGCGAGGATCCGATGGCGCGACCCTATGTGGTGAAGCCGGTCAACGAAGGCTCGTCGGTCGGCGTCGCGATCGTCACCGAGGACGGCAATTACGGTTCGCCCATCGGTCGCGATGTCGAGGGACCGTGGAATCATTTCGAGCGGCTGCTCGCCGAGCCGTTCATCCGCGGCCGCGAGCTGACGGTGGCGGTCGTCGGCGGCGAGGCTCTTGGAGTGACCGAGCTGAAGCCCGTCGCCGGTTTCTATGACTATGACGCCAAATATACCGACGGGCTGACGGTGCATGTTTGCCCGGCGGACGTGCCCGCCCGCATTGCTTCGGCGATGAAGACAATGGCGCTCGATGCCCATCGGCTGCTCGGCTGCCGGGGCGCGTCCCGCTCGGATTTCCGCTGGGACGACGAACGCGGGGAAGAGGGACTTTACCTGCTCGAGGTGAACACCCAGCCGGGGATGACCCCGCTTAGCCTGGTTCCGGAGCAGGCGAAGCAGCGCGGAACTTCCTATGCCCAGCTGGTCGAGACCCTGATCGCCGAGGCGCTGGGGTGACGGCTGCACGGGTCAGGCGGGGGGCTGCACCCAAGGCGCGCAAATCTGCGCATCGGCTCGCCGTGCCCAAGAAGATCGTCAAGCGGATTCCGGTCAGCGAGGCCCGGATCAACCGTTGGGCAGGATTGGCATTCGGCCTGTTCCTGGCGCTGATCGCCGCGGTAGTGCTGGTCGCGCTCGACGTTCCGCACCGGGCGATGGTTTCGCTTGGCGAGGCGATCGGGCGAGCGGGCTTTACCGTCAAGCGCGTCGACGTCGTCGGAATCCATCACATGGATAGCGCGCCGGTCTACAGAATCGCGCTCGACCAGCAATCGATGGCGATGCCGCTCGTCGACGTTGACGACATCCGCCAGCAGCTCCTCAAGTTCGGATGGGTGAAGGATGCGCGGGTTTCGCGGCGCCTTCCCGACACTTTGGTAGTCGATATCGTCGAGCGCCAGCCGGCAGCGCTTTGGCAGGGACCGGAGCAGCTCGCGCTGATCGATTCGGACGGAATCGTGATCGATCGGGTGCCGGTGACGCAAATGCCGGACCTGCCGCTGCTGATCGGCCCCGGCGCGAACCTCCACGAGCGCGACCTGAACGACCTTCTCGACGCCGCTCCGACGCTCAAGCCGCAGCTGGTTTCGGCGAGCTGGATCGGCGGAAGGCGCTGGGACATTGCCTTGCAGACCGGCGAGACGATTGCGCTTCCCGAAGGGCACGATGCGGCGAAGAAAGCGCTCGGCAAGTTCGCCGATCTCGACAAGTCGACCGGGCTGCTGGGGCGCGGGCTGGTCCGCTTCGACTTGAGGCTGCCGGGCAAGATGGTGGTTCGATTCCCGAATCCTCCGGGCGACGAGAAGGCGGCTTCGAAGCAATGATGGCGCCAGCAAGCGACCAGCCGCTGATCGCCGCGCTGGACATCGGCTCATCGAAGGTGAGCGCGCTGATCGCCACTCGCGACGGCGAGGACCGGATCCGGGTGCTCGGGACGGGCCAGCGCGAAAGCCATGGCGTGAAGCGCGGCTATGTCACGGACATCGAAGCGAGCGAGCTGGCGGTCCGCGAGGCCGTCGAGCAGGCCGAGCGAATGTCCGGCGTTACCATCGACGATGTCTGGGCCAGTTACGGCGCCGGGGGGCTGAGCAGCGAAGTCGCCAATGTCGAGGTCGATCTCGGCGGCCACCAGATCGACCCGTCGGATATCGAGCAGCTCCTGATGGCGGGGCGCGAGGCGATCGACCGTGGCGGCAAGGTGGTGCTCCACGCGCACCCGGCGCTTTACACGATCGACGGCGCGCAGGAGGTCCAGCAGCCGGTCGGGCTGCATGCCGACCGGCTCGGGGTCGACATTCACGTGATCGCCGCGGACGCACCGCCGCTCCGCAACGTGGATTATATCATCCGCGCGGCGCATCTCGGGGTGAAGGCGATTGTCGCTTCGCCGGTCGCTGCCGCGCTTGCCTGCCTTTCGGAGGAGGAGCGCGACCTCGGAGTTGCGCTCGTCGAGCTTGGAGCAGGCGTAACCAACGTGTCGCTTCACTTCGGCGGAATCCTCGTCGGGCTTCGCTCGATCCCGCTCGGCGCAAAGGACATCAGCGACGACATCGCAGCGACCTTCGGGGTAAATCGCCGCGACGCCGAGCGGCTGAAATGCTTCTACGGCTCGGCCATGACTTCCCCGCGCGACAATCACGAGCTGATCGACGCCAACCCGATCGGGGCGGAGGAAGGCGCGGAGCCGATCCGGATCACCCGCGCGCAGCTGATGACCGTGATCCGCCACCGAATCGAGGAATTGACCGGCCAGGTCGACGCGGCTTTGAAGGATCTGGGGTTCGCCGGGCCAGTGGGCCGGCCGGTAGTCCTGACCGGTGGCGGCGCCGAGCTCAAGAATATCGCCGATTACATGCAGGG
>JBDZVP010000070.1:7889-10330 GCA_040255765.1 Sphingomonadales bacterium
CGCTCAGCGCGGCCGCGGATAGACGATGTACGGCCGCAGGTTCTGAACCACCTGCGCCGCGTTGAACGTTTCCGGACTCGTCGCACAGGTCTTGCTGAGCGCGATGTCCACGGTCGCCTGGTAGCGGTCGATCGTGCTCACGTCATACTGGCCCATGAACGGCCCGCCCATCCACGGATCGTAATAACTCCAGCCGAACGGGCCGTGCATGCTCCAGTAAGGCGCCCAGCGCGAATAGAGTCCGGCGCCGTAGGGCGTGACCTGGACCGAGGTCGAGCGGTTGGTGTCGCGATTGACCGTGGTGAAACAGCTGTAGCCTTGCTGGAGAGTCAGCTCGGCCGCGCGATACATCAGGTAATTTTCGACCTGCTGGCGCGAGGTGAGGCTGTTGCCGAAGAAGCTGACCCGCCAATGGGTCTGGTCGAGCGGGATGTTGGTGTAGCCGCCGGACGTGCTGGTGGCGTTGAGCGGCTGGTACGGTGTCGGGGTCGCGCAGGCCGCGACGAGCGCGAGGGCCGTCAGCGGCGCGGCGAGCTTCAGGTGCTTCTTCAAATCGATACGCATGAATTGTCTCCGTCGGAGAGCGGTTACAGGAGCAACGCATGCGCGAATAGCGGCGTTCCAACGGCCGCCGCTTCGCCCAGGCGCCGCCCAGGGTAGCGCGAGACTGCTCCGTCGTTCATTAACGGCCGCTGTCTGCCGGGGAGGGGGTGAGTGATGAACCAGGCGCGCGAGCGGGTTGGCGGGACGCTGGTGATGCTCTTGGGCGTCGCGGTATTCCTCAACTATGTCGACCGGGGAGCGATCGGGATCGCCGCTCCGCTGATGACCGAGGAGTTGCGGCTCGACCCGGAAGCGTTCGGGCTGGTGCTTTCGGCCTTCTTCTGGGTCTATGCGCCGGTGCAGCTGGTCGTCGGCTGGCTGTGCGACCGCTTCTCGGTTTACCGGCTGATGGCGGCCGGAGTCCTGTTGTGGGCGGCGGCGACTTTCGCGACGGGGTTCGTTGCCGGTTTCGCTTCGCTGATGGTGCTTCGAGTCCTTCTCGGGGTAGGCGAGACGATCGCGTTCCCGGGCGCCTCGAAGATCATCGCTCGCCATGTTCCGCCGGAGCGGCGCGGGATTGCGAACGCGGCGCTGTCGCTGGGGATCGCGCTCGGGCCGGCGGCGGGTACCCTGGCCGGCGGGCTGCTCCTCGCATCGTTCGGCTGGCGGGCAATTTTCATCGCCTTCGGGCTCGTCACCCTACTGTGGCTCGCGCCGTGGCATGGCGCGACCCGGAAGATGGAGCAGGCCGATGCACCAGTCGAGCGGAGAGTGCCGGTCGGGGCGCTGATCGGGAAATGGCCTTTATGGTCGATGGCGATCGCGCATATCGCCAGCAATTACGTCTTCTATTTCCTGCTCGGCTGGCTCCCGCTCTTCCTCGTCAATTCGCGGGGGCTGTCCATTCCGGAAATGACCATGCTGGCGACTCTCGGCTACGCGGCGCAGGCGGTCGCCGCGCTCGGCTCCGGCATGTTGTCGGACAGCTGGACGAAAGCGGGACGAAAGGAAGCGACGATCCGGCGCTGGATGATGATCCTCGGCCAGCTCGTTGCCGGGCTTGCGGTGCTTGGCGTTGCCTTCGCCAGGGGACCGCTGGAGCTGGGGATCCTGCTGTGCCTTGCCGGGATCGCGACCGGAGCGCTGTCGCTCAATACCTATGCGGTGGCGCAGATGTTCGCGGGCTCGCGAGCCGCCGGGACCTGGGTCGGAATCCAGAATGCAATCGGCAACACGTCCGGGATCTTCGGCCCGATCGTCACCGGAATCATCGTCAAACACATGGGGTACACGACCGCCTTCGCGGTCACGGCCGCGGTCGGGATTGCCGGCGCCCTGTGGTGGGTCGCCGGCGTTCCCGCAATCCGCGAGGTCGAACTCGACTGACCGCTCACGCGGCCTCCGGACCGGAATCTCCGACGCGGACGATCCTGATCGCCCGGACGTGGCCGTCGAGATCGGGCCACTCGATGCATTCGCCCTCGGCAAGGCCGTAGAGCGCCGCGCCCATCGGGGTCAGGATCGAAATCCGCCCTTCGGCAATGTTCGCTTCGCCGGGAAGCACGATCCGGACGGTGCGCGCCTGGTGGGTGTTGTCGTCGACGAAAGTGACGTCGGTATTCAGGAGCACATGCCCGGAAGGCATGTCGGCTGGCTCGTGGAGCTCGGCGCGGTCGATCTCCTCGAGAAGCATCGCTGCAACCGACGGCTGCCGCTGCTCGGCCTTCAGAGCGATATCGGCGACAAGCTCGGATTCGGACGACAGCAAGTGGATCGGCGGCCTTTTGTCGTTGGCCGGTGCCGGAGCGGGTGCATTCATGACACTATCTCCCAAACGAGCCAGAGGACCGCGATCAGCGCCGCGATCCCCGCAACGACCAGCGTGGTTTCGCCCCACT
>JBDZVP010000071.1:0-10147 GCA_040255765.1 Sphingomonadales bacterium
ATATGCTCGATATGGTCGGCGACGAGGCCGACCTTGGCCTTGGGCGCGGGATGGGCGGCTTCCCATTCTTTCATCTTGGCTTCGCGGATTCCGGGCTGGCCGACATAGAGCGAGTCGAGCCGCGCCTGTTCTGCCGAAAGTTCGGCGGACCACAGCCGGTAAGGCTCCGACAGATGGCCGGTGTAGAAATTGACCATCACCACGCCGCCGTTGGCCGGGAGCATCGCCAGCACGTCATCGGGAACATTGCGGGGATGATCGGAAAGCGCGCGGACGTCGCTGTGCGAGAAAATAACCGGCGCCCTGGTTGCCTCGATCGCGTCGCGCATCGTGTCCGGCGAGACGTGGCTCAGGTCGACCAGCATCCCCAGCCGGTTCATCTCGTGAACCACCGCCCGGCCGAAATCGTTGAGCCCGCCGTATTTAGGATCGTCCGTGGCGCTGTCGGCGAACTCATTGTCCTTGAAATGGGTGAGCGTCATGTAGCGGGCGCCGAGGTCGTAATAGCTCCGAAGCGCGGCCATGCTCCCGCCCATCTGGTGCCCGCCCTCGACTCCGATCAGCGAGGCGATCTTGCCGCTCTTGTGGATACGGACGATGTCGTCAGCGGTGCGGGCGAGTGCGAGATCGTTCGGATAGGCTTTGACAAGCCGCCTGACGATGTCGATCTGCTCCAGGGTCTCGCGGATCGCGGCGTCCCCGGTGACCTCCGACGGGATATAGACCGACCAGAATTGGCCCCCCACGCCGCCCTGGTGAAGCCGCGCAATGTCGGTCATCAGCGGATGATCCGGGCGCTGGTCGGACCCGCTTGCGAGCCCCTCGACGCTGAGCCTGTAATTCTCGCGAAGCTGTTCCGGCAGGTCGTTATGGCCGTCGATCAGCGGAGTCTTCTTGAGGATCCGGTCGATGCGGGTCATCGTCTTCGCGTCGATGGATTGGGCTGGCGCCTGGGCTGTCATAAGCAAGACCGTAAAGCCTGCGAGCAGGGGGATGAGTTTCATAACCGGTGTTTAGAGGAGCGGATTGAACGCGCAAATAAGCTTGTCTCTACAGCCGTGGGAGGCGAAGGGAGACGGATGGAGCAACCGCGGCAGCGCGATCTCGAAGAAGTGATGGAATTCGATCCCGAAGAAGGGATCGCGAATCTCGAGGAGCATCTCGATCGTTTGAAGCGCGAGGCGGACCGCCAGGGCTTCAAGTTCGACCGCCACGCGGTCCGCAATGAGCTCCAGGCCGCGACCTTCGGGAAACAGCGGAGCGGGAAGGCGCGGCTGCTGCTTGCGCCGAGCGGAGCGATCGCGATCGAACTGACGAGCTGCGGCGGCTAGGCCGCGATCGGGAATCGCAAAAGGCGGTCGGCCACGGGGACCAAGGCAACCGCGTCTCCGCTGATCGCCCGGACGATTTCCGGGTGCCGCGCGTCGAGGCCGCCGGTCAGCGAACCGAATGCCGGCAGAATCAGCTTGCGGTCCGAGGCTACGAAACAGCGGCGGGCGATTCGGCGGCCGTTGAGGTTCAGGCGAAGCTTCGGGTGGAAGTGGCCGGAGATTTCGGCGCGCGGATCATTGCTCAGCGCTTCATGGCGAAGAATGATCCCGGCGACTTCCACCTCCTGGACAATCGTGCCGCCGCAGTGGTCGGCAAAGCCCGGATCATGATTCCCGACGATCCAGGTCCAGTCGAGTCGGCTGGTCAGAGCTTCCAGGAGCGCGCGCGAATCGGAAGGGAGCCGGTCGCACCCGAAGCGATCGTGGAAGCTGTCGCCGAGGCAATAGAGCCGGGTGGCCCCGGTGCGCTCCACCTCATCGGCAAGCGCGGTCAGGGTCGCGTGGGAATCATAGGGCGGAAGCAGCTGGCCGAGCCGGGCGAACCAGCTCGCTTTCTCGAGGTGCAGGTCGGCGACGAGCAGCGCCTCGCGTGCCTTCCAGAACAGCGCGCCCGAAGCGGTGGCCAAAAACGTTTCGCCTGCGAACGAAAGGGGAACCATGGACCTTCCTTAGAAGGCTATTCCATGCTCCGATAGTGGTCGCGAAGCGCCCGTGCGTCATGGAGCGCATTGTGGGGCACCTTGCTGTTCGCGGCGGTGCTGAAATTGCTTAGCGGAAGAAGGCGAAAGGTAAGGTGGCGAAGGTCGACCATGGCGCCCGGGCCGGTCACCATCAGGCTGCAGAAGTGCGAAATATCCTCCGGCCAATCGGCGACGATCACAGCGTCGTCATCGTGCCGGAGATAATGTTCGAGAGCGTCGGCTGCTTCGGCGCGATCGAGCCTTGGCCATGCAAGCTGCGCCGGCACGTGATCGAGATAGGGAATCACGTGCATTGCCACCCACTCGACGAGCGGTTCGTCGGTCTTGAGCGTGAGGTACAGCTCCTCGCCGTCGTCCGGGACGAGCGCGAGACTAAGGAGAGCGCCGCCGATGCCGTTATATTCGGTGTCGAGGAAGTACCTCAGCGCGGTGGCGCCTGCGGGCACAGGTCGGTCGGGAGCGCCTGGCCCTTCCTGCAGCGCTCGGCCATCGCCCGCGCCTCGCGTCCCCGCCGTTCGTCTTCCTTGCGCGCTTCGCGCCCGCGTTTTTCGTCGGCTTCCGACTGGCTTGTGGTCGCGGCGTCGACTCCCGCCGATGCGACCTTCACCGGTATCGTGGCGACATCGACGGCAGTCTTGGCTACGGTGCCGACGATGCAGCCGCCAAGGAGCGGCGCGAGCGCAAGGGGAACAAGGAAGTTTCGCATGCGCTCCTTGTCACTCGCGCGGCCGAGCGTGGCAATCGCAAAGCGACGAGCGGAAGGTCCGCTCAAGCCCGTTTGCGAAAATCGCCGCGCTTGTATGGCCCGCGCATCGCTGCTAAGGGCCCGCCGCCGCCGCAGGTCCGGCTTGCGGCGAACAGATTATTGCGCTCCGCCAACGACTGGAGCCTTCGCCGATGCGGGGCCGTTGTTCGAGTCGGGGTATAATTCGAGAGGAGTTTGACGGGCCGTTTATGCAGATCATCGTTCGCGACAACAATGTGGACCAGGCGCTGCGCGCGCTTAAGAAGAAGCTGCAGCGCGAGGGCGTCTACCGCGAGATGAAGCTGCGGCGGCATTACGAGAAGCCGTCGGAGAAGCGCGCGCGCGAGCGGGCGGCTGCGATCCGCCGTGCCCGCAAGCTCGAGCGCAAGCGCGCCGAACGCGAAGGCAGCCGTTAGAGCTTCCCTAGCCGGACCTGCCGCGCTAGTCCGCGCGACATGGCCGCAAGCACCCTCTATCATCCGCCGCACCACAAAGGTGCGCTCGTCAAATTCTGGCTCGCCATCCTCGTCCTGCTGGCGGTGGGAGTAGCGCTCGCCTGGTTCGGCGCCGGAGAGCTTCGCGGCGAGAAAACCGCCAGCGGCCTCCTCTTCAGAACAGTGCAGGCAGGCAGCGGGCCCGCGATCACCGCTGCCGACGCCGTTCTTGTCGACTATGAGCTCCGGCTTCCGGACGGAAAGCTGATCGACGCCAGCGCCCAGCATGGCGGACCGCAGGTCGTCGCGGCCACCCAGACCATCCCCGGGTTCGGCGAGGCCCTGACGATGATGCAGAAGGGCGGCACCTATCATTTCGTGGTGCCCCCGAAGCTCGGTTACGGCCAAACCCCGCCGCCCGGAATTCCGCCGCAAACCAATCTCGAATTCGACGTGCATGTCGTCGATATCGCGCCGGGCGCGGCGGCAATGGCGGCCCAGGCCGCGCCGCAGCAGCAGAGGGCGCCGCAGGACCGGCAGGAGCAGCCCTAAGCCTTATTTCGTTGCCGGCACCTGCACGTGTTCGGGGCGAAGCGACGTCCCGGCCCGGCTTCCGCGAAGCGCCTCGAACCAGCTGATCGGGTTCCACAGCTCGGTCGTCCCGTCGAGCGAGAAGGTGATGAACTCGGCGCGCCCGCCGATATTCTCCCACGGCACCGGTCCGCCGAGCCCGTTGTCGGGATAGCCGGCCGGGAAGCGGCTGTCGGCGCTTCGATCGCGGTTGTCGCCCATCAGGAAGACTTGGCCCGGCCCGACCTTCACCGGTCCGTAATTGTCGCCGACGGTGGCTCCGAGGTCGATCGTGTCATAGGTGGCGCCATTGGGCAGAGTCTCTCGGACGATCGGAAGCCGGCAATAAGGCTTGCCGTCGGCGCCTTCGACGAGGCGTCCGGGAAATTCGATCCCGCACGGCACGTTGGGGTCGACCGGCACCATCGCTGGCGGCCGCTTCTCCCACTTCACCATCTGGCCGTTTAGAATCAGGCGCCCGTCGCGGACCTCGACCGTGTCTCCGGGAAGCCCGATCACGCGCTTGATATAATCCTCGCTGCTCTGCGGCGGGGTGACGATGACGATGTCGCCGCGCTTCGGCATGTGGCCGAACAGCCGGCCCTTCCAATGCGGCAGGACGTGGAAGCTCGGCGACACCCAGGACCAGCCGTAGGGATATTTGCTGACCACAAGCCGGTCGCCCTTGAGGAGCGCGGGCATCATCGATTCCGACGGGATGTAGAAGGGCTTGGCGACGAAGCTGTGGAAGGCGAGCACTGCGAGCAAGACCCATAACAGGCCCTTCACCTCACGCCAGAGAGCGGAGCCTTTCTCTTCCTTTTTCGCTGGCAGGTCCTCGGCGGAGTCGTCGTCCGCGAGGACGGAAGTGTCATCGGCCAATCAGCTCTCCATCTTGCGGGCGGTCAGTATCACGATTGCCTGCGCCCATGGGTATTCGTCGGTGAGTGTGAGGTGAATGTCGATTGCGTGGCCTTCAGGCGCAAGGGCGTCAAGGCGCGCGCGGGCGCCGCCGGTGAGCTCGAGCGTCGGCTGCCCCGAGGGGAGGTTCACGACGCCGATGTCCTTCATGAACACGCCGCGCTTGAACCCGGTGCCGACCGCCTTGGAGAAAGCCTCCTTCGCCGCGAACCGCTTCGCCAGAGTGCCGGCGCGGGTGTAGGGCCGCCGCGCAGCCTTGGCTTGCTCGACCTCGGTGAAGACTCGCCGGACGAAGCGGTCGCCGAAACGGTCGAGCGATTTCTCGATCCGGCGGATGTCGCACAGGTCGTTGCCGATGCCGATGATCATGATGGCTCCTCTCCCGCTCGCGGGAGAGGGAAGGAGGCGCGCAGCGCCGGAAGGGTGAGGGCCTGTCCGTCGAACTTGAAGAAGGCCCTCACCCAAGCCCTCTCCCGCCAGCGGGAGAGGGAGTATCTCTCGCTTCGTCCATCAGCTCGCGCATCCTGCGAACGCTCGCCTCAAGCCCGGTGAAGATCGCTTCGCCGATCAAGAAATGTCCGATGTTAAGTTCGGCGATCTGCGGGATTGCGGCGACCGGCTGGACGTTGTCGAAGGTGAGGCCATGGCCCGCGTGCGGTTCGATCCCGTTCTTTGCCGCGAGCGCCGCGCAATCGGCGAGCCGCTTCAACTCGCCGGCGCGCTTCTCGCCATCGAGATTCGCATAGCGCCCGGTGTGGAACTCGACGACCGGGGCGCCGAGCCGGAGCGCCGCCGCGACCTGCGCCTCGGCGGGCTCGATGAACAGGCTGACCCGGATGTTGGCGCGGCCAAGTGCATCGACGAAAGGCGCGAGCTGCTCGTAGTGGCCAGCCGCGTCGAGCCCGCCTTCGGTCGTTCGCTCCTCGCGCTTTTCGGGAACGATGCAGGCGGCGTGCGGGCGGTGGCGAAGCGCGATTTCGAGCATTTCCCCGGTCGCCGCCATTTCCAGGTTCAGCGGAAGATCGATCTCTGCCATCAGCCGCTCGATGTCTCCGTCGGTGATGTGGCGGCGGTCCTCGCGGAGGTGCGCAGTGATTCCGTCAGCACCGGCGCTTGCGGCGATCCGTGCCGCCCTCACCGGGTCGGGATGCGGCCCGCCGCGCGCGTTCCGGATCGTCGCGACATGGTCGATGTTGACGCCGAGGCGGATCACGCTGCGGCGCGGCTCCCCGGCTTGATCGCAGGGATCGCCGCCAGCTCCGGCGGGATCTCGTCGGCCTGGTAGGCGGGGACGTCGATGCGGATGAGCGGCGTGTAGGGGACGCCCAGATCGGCGGTTCCGTTGGACCGGTCGACCAACGATGCAGCGGCAATCACTTTGCCGCCGGCTTTCTCGATCGCCGCGATCGCTTCGCGCGACGACAGGCCGGTCGTCACCACGTCTTCGACCAGCAAGGCGCGCTGCCCCGGTTCGATGCGAAAGCCTCGACGAAGCTCGAATACGCCCTGCGGCCGCTCGACGAACAAAGCCGGCCGGTCCAGCGCCCGGCCCATTTCGTGCCCGATAATGACCCCGCCCATCGCCGGGGAAATCACCACGTCGATCGACTGGCGGACGTCGTCGGGAAGCTTGGCGGCCAGTGCGCGCGCCATCTTCTCCGCCCGCTTGGGGTCCATCAGCAACCGCGCGCACTGCAGATAGCGCGGGCTTCGAAGGCCCGAAGACAGGATGAAATGGCCCTCGAGCAACGCGTCTGCGTCGCGGAATTCCGCAAGAATCTCGTCGTCGGTCATAGCGCCTTGTTGCCCGCGTCCAGGGCAGCCGAATAGGCGCTGAGCATCGCCGCTTCAACCTTCCCACAAGGGGAGTTGAGAGACTGGGAACCCGCGCCTATAGGGATGATAGTTCGGGGGCTGCCAACGGCGACTCTCCCCGGAAATAAATCACTGTACCTCGGGGTGCGAATGAAACTCTTTGGATGGGCGATTGCCCTAGCCGCAGCCATGGCGGCACCCGCAGCGGCCCAGGCCGTCAATGCGGTCGGCCCGGCTTCGGCGACGACGACGACGGCCGCTCCGGCCACGACTGCGCTTGCTTCCGATCAGGCTGCAACCCAGTCCTTCCAATATGACGCTCCGACCCCGGGAATCGGCGAGCCGGTGCCGGGCGGCTGGAGCACGCAGAAGCAGGTTACGGAAGTCGGCCAGTCAGCGGCCGATTTCCACAATTACTGGCTGCTGACTGTCTGCGCCCTGATCTGCGCGGTCGTTCTCGCGCTGCTGATCTTTGTCATCGTCCGCTATCGCCGCGGTGCCAATCCGGAGCCCTCGCGCACGTCGCACAATACCGTGATCGAGGTGATCTGGACTGTCATCCCGGTGCTGATCCTGGTCGCGATCGCAATCCCGTCGATCCGCCTGATGCGCGCCCAATATGCGTTCCCGAAGGCGGACCTGACCGTGAAGGTGGTCGGCAACCAGTGGTACTGGACCTACGATTATCCGGATAACGGCGGGATCGAGATCGTCTCCAATATCCTCAAGGAGAAGGACGACCCGACTCTTCGCAAGGGCGAGCGCTATCGCACCGACGCCGACGGACCGCCGCTGCTCGCGGTCGATGAGCGGATGGTGATCCCCGCCGGCAAGGTCGTGAAGTTCATCGTCACCTCCAATGACGTTATTCACAGCTTCGCGATGCCGAGCTTCTGGACCAAGATCGACGCAAACCCGGGCATGCTCAACGAGACCTGGGTGAAGGTCGACCGTCCGGGCGTCTATTTCGGCCAGTGTTCCGAGCTTTGCGGAGCGCGGCACGGCTATATGCCGATCGTCATCGACGTCGTGACTCCGGAGCGGTTCGCGCAGTGGATCGCCTCGAAGGGCGGAACCATGCCTGGCGCGACCCAGGCGGCAGCCCCGGCGGGTGCGACCGTCGCCCCGGCGCCGGCAGTCGCAGCGACAGGCACTCCGCCGGAAGCACAACCCATCCCGACCACGTCAACGGCCGTCAACGGCGCCGCGACCAACGACTGATCCCGAGGGAATACGAGTCATGAGCACCACTCCAGCCGACGCGCTCCATCTCGAGCAGCCCGGATTCGGCCATGCGGCCGAGCATCACGCCGATCACAAGCCGGGCTTCTTCGTCCGCTGGTTCATGTCGACGAACCACAAGGACATCGGCACCCTCTACCTGATCTTCGCCATCACCGCGGGGATCATCGGCGGGTCGATTTCGGGAATCATGCGCTGGGAGCTAATGGAGCCGGGGATCCAGGTGCTCAACCGCGCCTGGCCGCTGGGCGCCGGAACCGCCAATTTCGACGAGTGGACCCACCACTGGAACGCGCTGATCACCGCGCACGGCCTCATCATGGTCTTCTTCATGGTGATGCCGGCGATGATGGGCGGGTTCGGCAACTGGTTCGTTCCGTTGATGATCGGCGCGCCCGACATGGCGTTCCCGCGGATGAACAACATCTCCTTCTGGATGCTGGTCCCGGCCTTCATCCTTCTACTGGGATCGACCTTCGTCTCGGGAGGTACAGGGCCTGGCGCCGGCACCGGCTGGACTCTGTACGCGCCCTTATCGACGTCCGGCTCTCCAGGGGCGGCGGTCGACATGGTGATCTTCTCGATCCACCTCGCCGGGGTCAGTTCGATCCTGGGCGCGATCAACTTCATCACCACCATCTTCAACATGCGCGCTCCGGGCATGACCCTTCACAAAATGCCGCTGTTCGTATGGTCGGTGCTGGTGACCGCGTTCCTGCTGCTTCTGGCGCTCCCGGTCCTTGCCGGAGCGATCACGATGCTGCTGACCGACCGCAATTTCCAGACCACTTTTTTCGATGCCTCGGGCGGCGGTGACGTCGTCCTCTACCAGCACCTGTTCTGGTTCTTCGGGCATCCGGAAGTGTACATCATGATCCTCCCCGGCTTCGGGATCATCAGCCAGGTGGTCTCGACCTTCAGCCGCAAGCCGGTGTTCGGCTATCTCGGGATGGCCTATGCGATGGTCGCCATCGGAGTGGTCGGTTTCGTCGTCTGGGCGCACCACATGTTCGTCACCGGAATGAGCCTCGACACCAAGATGTACTTCACCGCGGCGACGATGATCATCGCCGTCCCGACCGGAGTGAAGATCTTCAGCTGGATCGCGACGATGTGGGGCGGAAGCCTGACGTTCGAGACTCCGATGCTGTTCGCGATCGGCTTCATCTTCCTGTTCACGATCGGCGGCGTGACCGGCGTCGTCCTCGCCAACGGCGGCGTCGACACCTACATGACCGACACCTATTACGTGGTCGCGCACTTCCACTATGTGCTCAGCCTCGGTGCGGTCTTCTCGCTGTTCGCCGGCTTCTATTACTGGTTCGGGAAGATGAGCGGGCGCATGTACAACGAGTTCCTCGGGAAGGTTCACTTCTTCCTGATGTTCATCGGCGTGAACCTGATCTTCTTCCCGCAGCATTTCCTCGGCCTCGACGGAATGCCGCGGCGAATTCCGGACTACACGCCGGCCTTCGCGGAGTGGAATTACGTCTCGACCGTCGGGTACATGATCACCGCGGCGGCGATGGGCGTGTTCTTCGTCAACCTTTTCTGGTCGCTCGCGGCCGGAAAGAAGGCCATCGGCAATTACTGGGGCCCGAGCGCGACCACGCTCGAATGGACTCTCCCGAGCCCGCCGCCGTTCCACCAGTTCGAGACTCTGCCCAAGATCGACTAGGGGTTGGGCATCACGGAAATGGGCCGGTCCTGCTGAAGCGGGGCCGGCCTTTTTCATGCCATGCAGCCGAAGCGCTCCAATATGGCGAGTTCGTTGAGGATTGGGAGACGCTTCGAACCTATTGGCGCGCGTCCAATCTCGACAGGCCAGCAATGACCCACATCCTCACCGCGTCACGAAGTGTTTTCACGATCATCGTCGTTCTCGCCTTCCTGTCGTCGATCCTACTGGCGACAGAGATCGACCTCGTCTCCGCCGCCGAACCGGTTTCGGGACCCGGAAAGCGGCAAGGACTGGAGCTGGAGGAGCTCCTGACGGTCAGCGGAATCTTCTCGGTGCTGCTGGCGGGGCTGGCCTGGCTCAACGGCAAGGCGGCGGTCTCCGACCGGCGCGCCCGGCGAGCGCTGGAGCATACGGCCTTCCTCGATCCGCTCACCGGCCTTTCCAACCGGCGGCTGTTCAACGAGCGTCTTGCTTCTGCTCTTGCACGGTCGCGTCACGAAAGGCTGGACTGCGCGGTCCTTCTCATCGACCTCGACGAGTTCAAGCTCGTGAACGACACGCTGGGCCATGCGGCCGGCGACCGCTTGCTGATTGAAGTTAGCGACCGGATCCGCACCTTCGCCGCAGTCCCGGAGGATGCGGCGCGGCTCGGCGGCGACGAATTCGCGATGATCCTTCGAAGCTCGGCCGCGGCCGAAGGCAAAGCG
>JBDZVP010000072.1:0-3011 GCA_040255765.1 Sphingomonadales bacterium
TCGGCTGTAGGACAGGAAAATCGCTCTAGTGTCCGCTTTCGACCCATTGCGGACATTAGAGGACGCGCTCTATTTAGCGTCCATGCTGGCGCCTTATTGGATTGAGTGCGTGGACGCTCCCGGGGTGGGCATCACAGCGCAATCGGAGGCGGATGCGCTGGCGCTGTTGCAAGAAGCGTTCGGCAGCGGGCGGAGCCCGCGGAAAGTTTCTCGCGTTCACGATGCAACGGAATTAGACCAGAACCATGTTGTTCCGAACATGGGGAACTGGCTAAAGCGCGGTGTCTGGTATCCACTCGGGCATGAGAACGTAGCCGAGTTCTAACGTCCGCTTTCCACCCATTGCGGACATTCACCCTTCGTCCTGAGGATACGTGTGGAAGTCGTGATACTGCACGGGCCACTCGTGGCTTAGCCGAGCGGCGCACACGCGGACGCTTTCGGCATCCTCGAGGTGGGCCAGATACGGACCTGGGTTCTCAATTTCCGCGATGAAAAGGCCGAGACGTTCCATCTCTGCGGCGACCATCTCCCGGTAATCCGCCTCATCTACAGCTAGGGCGAGAACGATCGCGTAGGCACCGGCGGGATCACCCTCCAGACCGCCCGTCCGGCCCGGCAGCGGGCGCACGTGCAAGGTCGCGATCCAAGGGGTTCTTCCGTCGCGCGGCATTGGTCTGGCGTAGTCAGTAGCCGGGCCATTCTCAATGTCCGCTTTCCACCCAAAGCTGACGTCAGCTGCCGGCGTCCGTTATTTTTCTGCACACGCTCTCGCTCTTAACTGCCGTATTTCGTTGTGCTTTTTTGATTGACGTCAACGCGGAGCGGAGTCACTTTCCGCGCGCGATGGGGCGTTTCGTCCGCGCGGGACGAGCTTGGAAGGGGGCATCTTCCATGCGTCAGCTTCACCTGTGTTCGACGGCTTTCGTCGCCGTCCTCCTCGCTTCGACGGCAAATGCGCAAACTTCCGCTCCGATGGTTCGGGCGATCAAAACCGCGCCCATCGCGGCTCAAAAGCTGGCGGTGGTCGTTCCCAAAGCCGAACTTGACGTAGCGCAAATCACGCCGGTGGCGGCGGCACCCGCGCTGTCGGACACGGTCCTTTTGCAAAGCGCCAGCCCGCTGGCCTCGATCCAGCAACTGCAGGTGCAGCGGCAGCTGAACCTTTCGGACATTCGCTCCACCAACGCCCTCAAGCTCGGCAACTCTACCGTCGACCTGTCGGCGATGCTGCAGAACCGGGACGCGCTTCCGAACGTCGCGACCCGGCTCCAGGCGATGCCGGGCGTGGTGTCGGTCAAATCGTCGGACGTTACCGGCTATCTCATCCCGCAGGGCCTCGTCGTCCGAAGCTTCCTCAATTACCAGATCAAGGCCGGCACATGCAGCGACTCCAGCCGCCGCAGCCAGATCGAGCAGGCCGGAATAAGCTGCGCCCGCAAGATGTCGGACAGCGAGCGGGTCGCCGGTTATTCCGATCCGTCTTCCGCTCGCTATGTCGAAGACCCGGGCAAGCGCGCGGCGGCCATCGCCAAGGCGCGGCAGGACTGGGCAGCGCAAGACGCCGAAACCGCGAGCCAGATCGCCAATTTCCGAGCGATCCTCGCCAATCCAGCGGAACGAGCGAAAATCGAGGCCGCGATCGGCGCCCAGGAAACCGCGCGGATCGAGCAATTGAGCGACGATGCGCTCGCCGGAGAGCTGGTCAATTCGGCCGAGACCAAGATCGAAGACGTGATGTTCATCCCCAAGGCGGACATCCTCGACCAGGCCGTCAAGGGCGTGACCGAAGCGAGCGGCGGGACGACGGTGGCGTCCGGAGGCCGGCTTCAGGACATGGCGGCGAGGCTCGGCGGGCGGCTCTCGGTCTTGCAGCCGGTAAACCTGACTCCCACCCCCAACCAGCCGATCGACCCGGTCTTCCTCACCGGGTTCACGCTCGGCCGCCAATATGAATGGAGCAAGCGGATCGAGAAGACGATCAACTGGTGCTGGGTCGGCTGCTCCGTCACTTATTATGCGGGCGCGCAGGCCGGGTTCAGCTATGGCTTCGGGCTTCGCTTCCCGATCGTCGTCGACGGCAAGTATCAGTATACCAACGACGGCGGCGCCGATCACGCTTACCTGACCGCGACCATGACTCCGGTCGACGGGACGCCCGCCCAATATGCGGCGTCCGGACTCGCTTCGAGCCAGATTTTCAACGGGCAGGAGTTCGTCGCGGAGCTCCAGGCGAATGCGGGCTACGAATACAAGCTGCCATTGATCGGCGAGGACAGTCACAGCCTAACGGTCGGCTACAACCTCGCCGACAAGCTTCCCGCGCCCTACACGCATGGCCAGTTCCGGCCGCCGGCGCCGGGCACGAATGCGGGCGAAATCCCCTTCGTTCTCAATTCGATCGACCTGCTCGCGGGCTATGGAAACTGGGGCGCGGCGGGAATCCAGGTGCATCCGGCGGTCAAGGTCGGACTTCATTCCGATGCGCTGAAGCTGATCCTCCACGACAATGTCGCCAACACCGACCAGCAGATCGTCAATGGGCAGAGAATGCCACTGGCGGTCGACGCGGCAGCGCGCACGAGCAACTTCTCGATCGGCTCGCCTGTGTACAACCTCGGCTTCATCGTCACTCCGGGAGTCGATGCCCACGCCTTCATCGACGTTGGGGTGTGGTCCGACAGCTGGGATTTCCCGGTCTGGTTTCCGCAGGTGGCGATCACTCTTCCGCCCGGCGGAGTCGACTTCTCCTGCCATTCGGGAACCGTCTGCCGCCGCGATTATGTCTATACGGCGACCTATAGCAGCGATCCGACGGTCGATACGGGCGGGCTGACGGTCATGGGGGATGACGGCGGAAGCGCCCAGCCGCAGCCGCAGCCCGGCCTCAAGGACAAGATCCGGGATCTTCGCCAGAACGTGCTGACGCGGCCGAAGGTCGTGGTGAAGCCGAAGCCGGAGCCAACCCCGGAGACCGTCCAGGAGCCGCAAACGCCGCAATAGGCATCGCC
>JBDZVP010000072.1:3111-4365 GCA_040255765.1 Sphingomonadales bacterium
GCTTCCGCCACCGCCCCGGGCCGAACAGCGCCCGCACAGCTTCGAATATCACGGCCAGACGGTCGAGGACCCTTATGCGTGGCTGCGCGACAAGGGCTATCCCAAGGTCACCGACGAAAATGTGCTGAACTACCTCAAGGCCGAAAATGCATATTTCGAGGCCTGGAAGACGCCGCACGAGGCGCTTCTCGGGGAGCTGTTCGAGGAGATGAAGGGGCGGATCAAGGAGGACGATAGCTCGGTCCCGGTCCGCGATGGCCAATGGCTCTACTGGACGAAGTTCGAGGCGGGCGCGCAGTACAAGCAATGGTATCGCAAGCCGGTCGGCGGCGGCGATGACGAGCTGATCTACGACGAAGCCGCCGAAGCCGAAGGCAAGGATTACTTCCGCCTCGGCGCGATGGACGTCAGTCCCGATGGCGAGCGACTAGCGACCATGGTCGACGCCAACGGGTCGGAGCGGTTCGTTCTCAAGATCCGCGATCTTGCGACCGGCGAGGATATCGAGACCATCACCGAGGTCGGCATCGGCGCGCCGGTGTGGACGAGCGACAGCAAAGGCGTCGTGTTCACCGAGGTGAACGACAATTGGCGGAGCTATCGCGCTCGGTACCACCGGCTGGGGACGCCGGTCAGCGCGGACAGGACGCTTTACGAGGAGACCGAGGACCTCGGTTTTTCCGTCAATGTGGACGATTCCACCGACCGAAGCCTTATCTTCATCGCGACGGGCGACAATACCACGACCGAGGTCCGGTTCGTGCCGTCATCCGACCCGCTCGCCGAGCCGGTGCTGATCGCCCCGCGCAAGGAGGGGCGCGAATATTCGCCCGACGCGGCGCACGGGAAGCTGTGGATCGTCACCAACGACGATCATGTGAACTTCCGGCTGGCGGAAGCGGATATCGCCAATCCCGGCGAATGGAAGACGGTGATCCCCGGCTCCGCCCGGGTCTATCTGATGGGCGCGGCCAGCTATCGCGACCATATCGCGATGCACCAGCGCGTGGACGGGCTCGACCAGCTTATCCTCCGTACCTACGCGGGCGAGGAGACGCGCATTCCGTTCGCGGAGGCCAGCTACAGCGCCGGGTTCGCCGGCAATCCGGAGTTCGCGCCCGAGGCGTACCGCATCGGCTATTCGTCGATGGTGACGCCGGGCACCGTGTACGATTATCACCCGGCGAGCGGCGAGCTGGAGGTGCTGAAAATCCAGGAAATCCCGTCCGGCTATGACGCGTCGCAATATGCGAC
>JBDZVP010000072.1:4465-10085 GCA_040255765.1 Sphingomonadales bacterium
ACCGATTTCGTGGATTCGGCGAAGGGGCTGATCGCCGCGAAGTTCACGCGCGCGGGGCGGATCGCGATCAATGGCGGGTCGGCGGGCGGCGAGCTGATGGGCGTCGTCGCCAACACGGACCCGGACCTGTGGGGCGCGGTCGTGGCCGACGTTCCCTTCGTCGATGTGCTCAACACGATGCTCGACGACTCGCTGCCGCTGACGCCCGGCGAGTGGCCCGAATGGGGCAATCCCTTGAAGGACAAAGCGGCGTTCGAGCTGATCCGGAGCTATTCGCCGTACGACAATGTGAAGCGGCAGGCTTACCCGCCGATGCTGATTACCGGCGGCCTCAACGATCCGCGCGTGACCTATTGGGAGCCGGCGAAATGGGCAGCGAAGCTTCGCGAGTTCAAGACCGACGACAATCTGCTCCTGCTCAAGATCAACATGGGCGCTGGGCACGGCGGCAAGTCGGGGCGGTGGGAGCACCTCCACGAGATCGCGGAGACCTATGCCTTCGTGCTCACGCAGGTGCGGTGATGCGCTGGCTGCTCGCTCTGCTCGCCGTCTTCGCGGGGCCGGCGCTGGCGACCCCGGAGCCGGTGGCGAAGGTGACGGTGGAGCGCAGCGGCAAGAGCTGGACCGCGGAGTACCGGCTTCTGGAGAAAGCGCCGGTGTGGGCGTTCGCCAAGTCGGTGCTTCCGAGGGAGTCGAAGACATCGTGGCGGATCGGGACGGTGCGGGTGCTCACCCCCGGAGTGAAGCTCCAGCGGGTCGGCAATTATGATGCTCTGGTGTCGGCGAAGGGGCCGCTTCCGGCGCGCGTCAAGATCGCGTTCACGCCGTATCTCGAGGACATCGAGGCCGGCTACGATCCGGCGCTGGCCTTCGCCGACGGATCGGTCGCCCTTTACGCGGATCAGTTCAAGCTGGTGCCGCTCCCCTCGCTGGCCGCGCTCCGCAAGGCCGGGCCGGACGACGACGAACTCCCGGCGAGCGCGCAACCGACGCATATGAGCTTTATCGACCGCGCGGGGCCGGTGCTGGTCCGCGGCCAGCGCGAAGCGAAGGCTGATCTGGCCGAAGGCGACGCGTACGTGCTGTTCGGCAAGGCGAAGCCGGCGATCGGGCCGGCGATGACGACGATCATGGATCCGGCGCTTCCGGAGTGGATCGCGGAATATCTGAATAGCGAGCTTCCCAAGGTGCTTTCCCGCTATCGGGAGCAACTCGGCCCGTCGCCGGTCGGCCAGCCGACCCTGCTGGTCTCCTGGGGAGGGCCCGCGCCGGACCAGGTCAGTTTGAGCGGCAGCGTTCTTCCCGGAATGGTGGTGATGACCCTGAAGGGCGACGGGATCGTCCATCCCAACGAGAAGGTCAGCCATTACGCGCGCTGGTTCGTGAGCCACGAGGCGGCGCATTTCTGGCTCGGGCAAGCAGTCGCTTATTCCAACCCGAGCGAGAGCTGGATCACCGAGGGCGGCGCCGAGTTACTTGCGTTCCGGGCGACTGCCGCCGCCGACCCGACATTCGACATCAAGGCGCGGCTGTCCGAGGCGAAGGCGGAATGTACGCCGTTCCTCGCCAACGGAGGGGTTGCAAGCGCCTATGAGCGCGAAGGGGACTTTCGGGCTTATTATGCCTGCGGTGCGCTCATCGCGCTCGCCGCGGAAAAAGCGAGCGGCGGCGATTTCGCCAATTTCGTGAAGACTTTGATCGAGCGCTACGGCGCCGATGGAACCGTGACCCGCGCCGATTGGCTCGCGCTCCTGGACGAGCGCTCGCCAGGGATGAGCGGAGCGGTCGCGAAACTGCTCGATACCAGGCAGGCCGATCCGCAAGCTGCGCTCGACCGGTTCATCGCGGCCGCGAACATCGGCGACCAATTCGCCGCGAAATGAGCCGGCCCACCTTCGAGCTGACCTTCATCGCTCGCCCCGAGCACATCGACGAGCTCGGCCACGTCAACAACGCGGTGTGGGTGCAGTGGATGGAGGAGGTTGCGACGACACATTGGCGAAGCGTCGCCGATGCGGCCCACCAGGAACGCTACTTCTGGGTCGTTGTGCGGCACGAGATCGATTATCTGCGGGCCGTCGTGGAGGGCGAGCGAATTACGGCGCGAACCTGGGCGGGAGAGCAGCCGAAAGGCGCGAAGTTCGACCGGCACATCGAGTTCACCGGCGAGGACGGCAAGGTTCGGGTGCGCTCCCGGACCGACTGGGCGATCATCGACAAGGAAATCGGGCGGCCGGTCCGGGTGCCACAGGAGGTAGTAGCGCCGTTCATTGAGCCGCGTTAAGCACGCTCAGGATGACACGCGCGATCCTCAACGACTATTTCCGTTCGTCCGCCGCCTATCGCGTGCGGATCGCGCTCAATCTCAAGGGCGTCGATTACGAGAGCCGGCAGGTCGACCTGCGCGAAGGCGAACAGAAGAGCTCTTCCTACAAGGCGCTGAACCCTCAAGGGTTCGTTCCGATGCTGGAGATCGACGATCACCGGCTGACCCAAAGCCTCGCCATTTGCGATTATCTCGATTCGCGCTTTCCCGATCCGCCGTTCCTTCCCGCCGATCCGAACGATCGGGCGCACGTCCTTGCGATGGCGCTGACGATCGCCTGCGACATCCACCCGCTCAACAATTTGCGGGTGCTCAAATATCTCTCCGGGCCGCTCCAGCAGGACGAGGCCAGGCGCGACAAATGGTACGCGCACTGGATCGTCGAAGGCTTCGACGCGCTGGAAGCGCTCGCCAAGAGCCGGTCGGGCGGTTTCCTGTTCGGGAATCTGCCGACTCTCGCCGACATCTGCCTGGTGCCTCAGATGTACAATGCCCGGCGCTTCAACGTGCCGCTGGACGATTATCCGACGCTTCTTCGCGCCGAGGCCAGCGCCAATGCCATTACCGCCTTCGCGGAAGCGCACCCCGATCGAGTGGAGCAACGCCAATGAACCGCGTCGACAGCATGAACCGCGGGATCGCCGACACCAAGGCGCTGGATTCCGTCGAAATCCCCTCGCTGAAGGGAAAGGTCAGCGACGAGGAATGGGCGATCCGGGTCGATCTCGCCGCCGCTTACCGGATGGTCGCTTATTACGGCTGGGACGACCTCATCTTCACCCATCTCTCGGCGCGGATTCCGGGGCCGGAGCATCATTTCCTCTTGAATCCCTATCAGCTGATGTTCGAGGAAGTGACCGCTTCGTCGCTGGTCAAGGTCGACGTCAGCGGCAATCCGGTCGAGCCGACTCCGTTCATCACCAATCCGGCCGGCTTCACCATCCATTCGGCCATCCACATGGCGCGCGAGGACGCCCAGGCGGTGATGCATTTGCACACGCCCGCCGGGCAGGCGGTGTCCGCGCATTCCGAAGGCCTGCTGCCGCTGACGCAAACCGCGATGCTTGTCCGCCAAGACGTCGCCTTTCACGATTATGAAGGCGTCGCCGTCGACCTCGACGAGCGCGAGCGGCTGGTCGCCAACCTCGGAACCAAGGGCGCAATGCTCCTTCGCAACCACGGCACGCTCGCGGTCGGCAAGAATGTCGGTGAGTGCTTCGTAAAGCTCTATTTCCTCGAGCGCGCGTGCCAGGCGCAGGTGATGGCGCTGTCCGCGGGCGACAGCCTCAACAATCCGCCGCAGGGCGCTCCCGAAGTGACCGCCGAGCAGGGCGCGATGGGCCTCAACGTCGCCGCGAACCTGCTCGCCTGGCCAGCACTCAAGCGCAAGGCGTACAGGCTCGACCCGAGCTTCGCGAGCTAGGCTGGCTCGGCGAGCTTCATCTCCGTCCTTTGCTGTTCGAACAGCTTGCGGTTGTATTGGCCGCGCGACGAGATGGCGATCCGGTTCCAGGCATTGATCATCGTCGCGGCGAGCGTGAGATAGCCGATCTCTTCTTCGGAGAAATGCGCTTTCAGGCCGTCGAAAGATTCCCTGGGAGCGTGGGTGTCCGCGATGAGCGTCAGGTCCTCGACCCATTCCAGCGCTGCCCGCTCCTTGTCGCTGTAGAGGGACGATTCTTCCCAAGCGTCGAGCAGGACGATCCGCTCGATATTCTCGCCGTCGCGAAGCGCCTCGTCGGTGTGCATGGCTATGCAGAAGGCGCAGCCGTTGATCTGGGACGCCCGAAGCTTGATGAGGTGGTAGAGCTTCGGTTCGATCTTGCCCGCGATCGCGCCCTCGAGCGCGATCAGGTGCCGGTAAGCTTCCGGGGCGAGCTTGGTGATGTCCATGCGCGGTGCTTCGACCATGCGAGTCCTCCTTTTCTGGCTCGCTCCGCATATGCGTCGTCACCCGGACATTAAAAAGAGCCGTAGCGGCGCGCGGGCGCGACTTGCGGCAAGGCAATTCGCCTGCGATGCCATGCGGGATGGGGAAGCCGGCGTCCGTCAGTGATTATCGAGCGCTTGCGAAGGCGCGGCTGCCGCACTTCCTGTTCGAATATCTCGACGGGGGATCCTACGCCGAGGCGACGCTTCGGCGGAATGTCGCCGATCTCGAAGCGATCGCGCTTCGCCAGCGGGTGCTCCGCGACGTTTCCGCTATCGACCTTTCGACGGAGCTTTTCGGCAAGCGCTGGGCAATGCCGGTGGGCCTGGGGCCCGTGGGCCTTGCTGGCCTTTATGCCCGGCGCGGGGAAGTGCAGGCGGCGCGCGCCGCAGCAGCGGCGAACGTTCCGATGGCGCTGTCCACGGTCAGCGGCTGCTCGCTCCGCGAAGTCGCGGCGTCGGGCCATGTGCCCTGGTACCAGCTCTATTTCGTCAAGGATCGCGGGTTCGTCGCAGATATGGTCGATCGGGCGAAGGAAGCCGGCTGCGAGGCGCTGATCCTCACCGTCGACCTTGCGGTGCCGGGCTCGCGCTATCGCGATTACCGGGCAGCGGGCGGCGGCCCAAGGCGGATGGCGCAGCTGCTGTCGCGGCCGGACTGGCTATGGGACGTCGGCGTTCGCGGGCGCCCCATCAGCCTCGGCAACCTCGAGCCGATCGTCGGGCGCAAGGCGCCGCTCAGCGATTTCCAGGCCTGGATCCACGCCAATTTCGACCCGTCGGTGAGCTGGAAGGACGTCGAGTGGCTTCGCAAGCGCTGGGACGGACCGCTAATTATCAAGGGTATCCTCGACCCGGACGACGCACGCGAGTCGGCGAAAGCCGGAGCCGACGCCATCGTCGTTTCCAACCATGGCGGCCGGCAGCTCGACGGAGTCGCGTCGACGGCGCGCGCCCTTCCCCGCGTCGCCGAGGCCAGTGGCGGCAGGATTCCCGTACTCGCCGACGGCGGAGTCCGATCGGGGCTGGACGTGGTGCGGATGCTCGCGCTCGGCGCGGATTTCGTGCTTCTCGGAAGGGCATGGGCCTATGCGCTGGCCGCTGCGGGAGGCGCGGGCGTGGCGCACGCCCTCAAGATTATCGAGGCCGAAATGCGGGTGGCCATGGCACTCACCGCCCACACGTCCGTTTCCGAGATCGACGGAAACACGATCGATCGAGACGGCGAATGAGCAAAGACTTCAAGGTCGGCGACCATGTGAAATGGAATTCAGAAGCCGGTCATGTCAGCGGCCACATCATCAAGGTGCACAAAAGCGACTTCGACTGGCACGGCTACACCCACCACGCGAGCGCCGACGACCC
>JBDZVP010000073.1:0-10020 GCA_040255765.1 Sphingomonadales bacterium
CCGCCGATCATGTGAGTCGGCTTGGTGATCGTGCGGGTCACGCTATTGTGGATTCCGCCCCGCATGCCGGTGATCTCGGACCCCGGCACGTTCACGATCTTTTCCTGCGCGTGATACATCATGCACATGCCGCTGGGCACGCGCTGGCTGACCACGGCACGAGCGGTCAGGGCACCGTTGAGGTTGAAAGCTTCGATCCAGTCATTGTCCTCGATCCCGACACGCCTGGCGTCCTCCTCGCTGATCCACACTACCGGTCCGCCGCGATTGAGCGTCAGCATCAAAAGGTTGTCGGAATAGGTGGAGTGGATGCCCCACTTCTGGTGGGGGGTGATGAAGTTCAGCACCAGCTCGCCATTGCCGTTGCCGCGCCTGTTCAGCACCGGCTCGATGACCTTGGTGTCGATCGGCGGCTTGTACGTGGTGAAGCCCTCGCCGAACGCCCGCATCCACGGGTGATCCTGATAGAGCTGCTGGCGTCCGGTCAGCGTGCGCCACGGAATGAGCTCGTGGACGTTGGTCCAGCCGGCGTTGTAGCTGACCTTCTCGCTTTCGATGCCCGACCAGGTGGGTGACGAGATGATCTTGCGCGGCTGTGCCTGGACGTCGCGGTAGCGGATCTTCTCGTCCTCGCGGGTGAGCGCCAGATGCGCATGCTCGCGGCCGGTGAACTCGCTTAGCGCTTCCCAAGCCTTGACCGCCACTTCGCCGTTGGTTTCCGGAGCAAGGCTCAGGATGACTTCGCAGGCGTCGATATCCGTATCGATCTTCGGCTGGCCGTCCTCGTCCTTGCCGTTCAGGGCAGCGAGGAAGTCCACCTCATGGTCGGTGTTCCAGCTTATGCCCTTGCCGCCGTTGCCGAGTTTCTTGAGCAGCGGGCCGACCGAGGTGAAGCGCTTGTAGGTCTCGGGATAGTTGCGCTCCACCGTGACGACCGCCGGCATCGTTTTGCCGGGCAGCGGATCGCATTCGCCTTTCTTCCAGTCCTTGACCTCGAGCGGCTGGCCGAGCTCGCCGGGCGTGTCGTGCTGGAGCGGCACGAGCACCACGTCCGTTTCCTCGCCGAGATGGCCTTCGCAAACCTCCGAGAAGCTCTTGGCGATGCCCTTGAAGATTTCCCAGTCGCTGCGCGCGCCCCACGCCGGGTCCACCGCCTTCGACAGCGGGTGGATGAACGGGTGCATATCCGACGTGTTGAGGTCGTTCTTCTCATACCAGGTGGCGGTCGGAAGAACGACATCCGCGTAGACCGCCGTGGTGGACATTCGGAAGTCGATCGCCACTAGAAGGTCGAGTTTGCCTTCCGGTGCCTCTTCGCGGAACACGACCTCGTCCGGCCGCTGTCCGCCTTCTTCGCCGAGGTCCTTGCCCTGCACTCCATGCTGGGTGCCGAGCAGGTGCTTGAGGAAATATTCGTGGCCCTTGCCCGACGATCCGAGCAGGTTGGAGCGCCACACGAACAGGTTGCGCGGGAAGTTTTTCGGATTGTCCGGGTCCTCGCAGCTCATGCGTAGCTTACCGCTCTTGAGATCGTGAGCGACCTTCACGCTCGCCGCCTCGCCTTTGAGCTTGCGGCCGACCTCGAGCGGATTGGTCTCGAGCTGCGGAGCCGACGGAAGCCAGCCCATGCGCTCGGCGCGGATGTTGAAGTCGATCAGCGTGCCCGAAACGTCGACGTCGCTGGTCGGCGAAGCGATCTCCTCCGTCGCCAGCTTCTCGTACCGCCATTGATCGGAGTGCGCATACCAATAACTCGTGCCGTTCATGTGTCGCGGCGGGCGGTGCCAGTCGAGCGCGAACGCCAGCGGGGTCCAGCCGGTCTGCGGCCGGAGCTTCTCCTGCCCGACATAGTGCGACCAGCCGCCGCCCGATTTCCCGACGCAGCCGCAGAAGACCAGGAGATTGATGATCCCCCGGTAGGTCATATCCATGTGGTACCAGTGGTTGAGCCCCGCACCGAGGATGACCATCGACTTGCCTTGCGTCTTTTCCGCGTTGTTGGCGAAGTCGCGCGCGGTCGCGATGATCTGATCGCGCGGAACGCCGGTGATCTTTTCCGCCCAGGCCGGGGTAAACGGCACGTCGTCGTCGAACGAGGTTGCTGCGTTTCCGCCGAGGCCCTGATCGACCCCGTAATGGGCGATGATAAGGTCGTGGACGGTGGCGACGAGCGCGTCACCGTCCTTCAGCTTGAGCTTCTTCACGGGGACGTTGCGGCGAAGCACGTCGCTATGCGCGGTACTTGTGAAATAAGGGCTTTGCGGGCCCGAACCGAAATAGGGGAAGTCGACCCCGACAACCGCATCGCTGCGGTCAACCAAGCTCAGCGCCAGGTTGACTTCGCGGTCCTTGCCATCGCGCTCTTCCAGGTTCCATTTGCCCTTGTCACCCCAGCGAAATCCGATCGAACCCAGCGGGGTGACGACGTCGCCGGTGCCCTCGTCATAGGCGACCGTCTTCCATTCGGGATTGTTGGCTTCATCGAGGGAGCCATCGAAATCGGAGGCTCGGACGAAGCGTTCAGGCACGTAGTCGTCGCCGCGCTCCACCAGCCGAACGAGCATCGGCATGTCGGAGTATTTGCGGCAATAATCGCGGAAGTATTCCGCATGCCGGTCGACGTGGAATTCCTTCAGCACGACATGGCCGAGCGCCATCGCCAGCGCACTGTCGGTGCCCTGCTTGGGTGCCATCCACAAATCGGCGAACTTCGACGCTTCCGAATAGTCCGGGCAAACGACCACCGACTTCGCGCCCTTGTACCGGACCTCGGTGTAGAAGTGCGCGTCGGGCGTGCGCGTCTGCGGGACGTTCGAACCCCACAGCATCAGGAAGGTCGAATTGTACCAGTCGGCGCTTTCGGGGACATCGGTCTGCTCGCCCCAGGTCTGCGGGCTCGACGGCGGAAGATCGCAATACCAGTCGTAGAAGCTTAGGCAGACTCCGCCGATCAGCGACAGGTAACGCGCGCCCGCGGCATAGCTGACCATGGACATCGCCGGGATCGGCGAGAAGCCCGCGACCCGGTCGGGGCCGTAGGTCTTGGTGGTGTAGACGTTGGCTGCAGCGATGATCTCGTTGGCCTCGTCCCAGGTCACCCGGACGAAGCCGCCCATGCCGCGAGCCTTCTTGTAAGCGTCCGCATATTCCGGGGTTTCGACGATCGTCTTCCACGCTTCCACGGGATCAACGATTTCGCCGCGAACCGTCCGCCAAAGCTTCACCAGCTTCTTGCGGATCATGGGGTGCTTCACCCTGTTGGCGCTATAGAGATACCAGCTGTAGCTGGCCCCGCGCGCGCAGCCGCGGGGTTCGTGGTTGGGAAGCCCGGGGCGGGTGCGCGGATAGTCGGTCTGCTGCGTTTCCCAAGTGACGATCCCGTCCTTGACGTAGATTTTCCACGAGCAACTGCCGGTGCAATTCACGCCATGGGTCGAGCGAACGATCTTGTCGTGGCTCCAGCGACCGCGATAGCCATCCTCCCAGCTGCGGTCCTCGTTGGTCACGACCCCGTGACCGTTGGAGAAGGTGCCGACATTCTTCCTCAGGAAGGTCAGCCGGTCGAGAAAGTGGCTCATCGAAATCCCCGAAATTCCAAGCCTTCGGCGGCTTGATTTGCTCTAGCGGCCAGTGGGCCGCCGCCATTGATCCAAGTCACTTCGCGAAGATGGCTGCGCTGGAGCTCCGCCAAAATACGGGTTTTCCCTATGCCGCCGGCCGTCCCTTCACTCTGCCGGCAGGATGACCGGATACATTGGCGCCTTCGCCTGCACCGGCGGCCGCTCGGCGGGGGCTGCCGGCAGGCTTGCGCCAAGGCCCTCCATTTCCGGAAGCTGTGGCAGCTGGCGAAGCTGCGGAACCTTGCGCCGCTCCATCCTGCGGATCGCCAGGTGCATCCACAGCATCGCCCCGGAAACGAGCATGAACAGCAACATGAAGCAGCTGGTCCAGACGCCGGTGAGGTCCGCCATCGCTCCAAAAGCGATCGGCAGTGCGAAGCCGCCGAGCCCGCCGATCATTCCGACGAGGCCGCCAACCGAGCCGACATTGTCCGGATAATAGACCGGTATGTGCTTGTAGACCGCCGCCATCCCGAAGCTCATGAACAGGCCAAGCAGGAAGGTCAGAGTGGCGAACGGGGCGACACCCATCTCGAGGGTGAACTCGATCGGCCCCTCGATGCCCTGAACGATGTAGCGGGTGGTCGGGTAGCTGAGGAGGAAGGTGGCGATCATCGAGACGCCGAAAGTCGCGTACATGATGTTGCGGGCCCCGAACCTGTCGGACAGCCAGCCTCCGACCGCCCGGAACACGCTTCCCGGAAGCGAGAAAGCGGTGGCGAGGAAACCCGCGGTTGCGACCGACAGGCCGTAGGCGCCCATGTAATAGCGCGGAAGCCACAGGGCGAGCGCGACGAAGGCGCCGAACACGAAGGCGTAATAGATCGCGAAGCGCCACACCTGGATTTTGCGGAGCGGCTCCAACTGAGTCGCGAGCGAGACCCGGGCAGCACCCTTTCGCTGGCTCGCCGCTACAGGATCGTCTTTCGTGAAAAGATAGAATCCGACCGCGACCACCGCGAGCGCCACCGCCCAGATCCGGGCGATCGTCATCCAGCCAAGCGCGACCATGAGGAACGACGAGAAGTTGGTGATTGCGGAACCGAACGTCCCCATCCCGAAGATTCCGAGCGCGGTTCCAGTCCGCTCTTTCGGGAACCAGCGCGCCACATAAGCGACGCCCGCGGCGAAGCTTCCCCCGGCAACGCCCATCACCAGCGCCGCCAGCAGGAACTGGGGGTAGGTATGTGCGTAGGAAAGACCGAACCCGGCCGCCGAGGCCAGGATCATCACCAGCGCCATCACCCGGCGGCCCCCGAACCGGTCTGCGAGCACTCCGATGAACAGCCTTGAGATCGAGCCTGTGAGGATCGGCGTACCGACCAGGAGGCCGAACTCCGTATCGCTGAGCCCAAGGTCCTTCTGGATGCGAATCCCGATAATCGAGAATATGGTCCACAGCGCGAAGCAGGCGGTGAAGGCAATCGTGCTGGCCGAGAGAGCCCAGCGACGCTGGCCTTCGGTTACATGCGCTTGCTCAACCATTCGAAGCTCTCCATCAGTCATCCGGCAGCGCCGATTGTCGGGCGCGCAATCTCACCGTGGAGCCGGTTGATCGTTGATCTTCGTCAAATCCGCGATCAGGAAAAATACGGAGGAGGAAAGCCGATGAGCGATCCCAGTGCGATCAGCGACGCCCCTGACGTCGCCCTTCCCGGCACGGCCGGAACGGTCGCGACCGAGAAGCCGGAATTGTGGCGCGCGTTCCAGGCGCTTGGCGAAGCTACCGGCAAGGCAGGGCCGCTCAGCGAGCGCGAGCAGCGATTGGTCAACCTGGCACTTGCGATTGCCGCCGGCAGCGAAGGCGCGACCCATTCTCACACCCGTCGAGCCGTTGCTGAAAAACTCGAAGCCGACGAGCTCGAGCATGTCGCCTTTCTCGCGATCACCACGCTTGGCTGGCCACAGGCAATCCGCGGACTGACCTGGATCCGGGATGTCACGCGCGCCAAGCGGAAATCCTGACCGGAGCGGTAGAAAGCAGAAGCCCCAGTCATGAAAATGACCGGGGCTCGTAAGCGCCGCGGGGATGGAAGCGGCGGAGACTGCAATACCCTTATTTGCGACAGGCGCGTTGATTCACATCAATTGAGATGCTCAGCCACCTGTCACGCTCATGTGACGCTCGACTGCCGGTCGCGCAGCATCGATCCGGAACTGATGACCTTTGGGTTTTCCGGCGAGCAGCGAGTCAAGCGCACCGGTAACCGCATCGGGGCCGCCGGTCCGCAGGATTTCGCGCAGTTCGACCTTCTGGTCATGGCCCAGGCAGCCGAAAACAGTCCCGGTCGCCGCAACTCGGATGCGATTGCAGCCCTCGCAAAAATTGTGAGTGAGCGGCGTGATGAGGCCGAGGCGGATACCAAGTCCCTCAACCTCGAAATAGCGCGCCGGACCGCCGGTTCGAGCAATCGATGGCACAAGGCCGAAGTCGTCTGCCAATTGCTCCCGCACCTCACTGAGCGGCAGATAATGTGCTGTTCGGTCCTCCTCGACTTCGCCGAGCGGCATCGTCTCGATCAACGTCAGGTCATGGCCCTCGCTTGCGCACCAGCGGAGCATCGGCGCGAACTCGTCGTCGTTGATTCCTTTCAGCGCGACCATGTTGATCTTGATCTTCAGGCCCGCCTTCGCGGCCGCGTGGATGCCGCCCAGCACCTGGGCGAGATCGCCGCGCCTGGTGATGTGCCGAAACCGGTCGGGGTCGCGGCTGTCCAGGCTGACGTTGATCCGCCGGATGCCGGAATCGAACAGGTCCTGCCCATGCGTGGAAAGCTGGGTCCCGTTCGTGGTCATCGTCAGTTCGTCTAGGCCAGCGCCGATGCGGCTGCCGAGCGCCTCCACGAGCTGGCCGATGCCCTTCCTCACCAGCGGCTCGCCGCCGGTGAGCCTGATCCTCTTTACGCCGCGAGCGATGAAGATGTCGGCGAGATCGACAATCTCCTCAAGGCTGAGCACGTCCTTCCGCGGAAGGAATGTCATCCGCTCAGCCATGCAATAGCGGCACCTGAGGTCGCAGCGGTCAGTGACCGACATGCGAACATAAGTGATGCGTCGGCCAAAGCCGTCGATCATCGGACTTGCAGGTATCACTGTGTCGACCACGCCTCTTCTCGCCCGACGCTCTAATCGCAGGACCCGTTTCAACAGTGATTTAGATCAACGAGAGCGGGGCATCCATTCCGTAGCTTTACGGAGATGATCTCCCCAGACGTCTTTGCCCGCTACGCAGCGATGCGAGTCCCGCGCTACACCAGCTATCCGACCGCCCCGAATTTCTCGCCGGCGATCGACGGCACGGAATATCGCCGCTGGCTGAGGTCCCTCGACGGCAGCTCGAGCGTGTCGATTTACCTGCACATCCCGTTTTGCAGACAGATGTGCTGGTACTGCGGCTGTCACACGACCGTGACTCGCCGGCAACCGCCCGTCAGCCGCTATGTCGACAGCCTCGTCAAGGAAATCGGGATGGTTGCGTCGGAGCTGCAAGAGCGACCGAAGGTCGGCCACCTGCATTGGGGCGGCGGATCGCCGACCCTGCTCACCCCGAACGACGTACTCAGGATTAGGGAAGCGCTCGCCCAAGCCTTTGCCTTCGATCCCCTCGCCGAAAACGCCGTCGAGGTCGATCCGCGAACGCTGACCGAGCCGCTGGCCCGCGCCTTCGCCCGGACGGGCGTCAACCGCGTCAGCGTTGGCGTGCAGAGTTTCGATCCGCGGGTCCAGGCTGCGATCAATCGGGTCCAGAGCTTTTCGACCACTGCTGCGGCCGTTCAAATGCTGAGGGATTGCGGCATTCCGGGGATCAATTTCGACCTGATCTACGGCCTCCCGTTCCAGACCGTTCAGTCCTGCATCGACACTGTCGAGCAGGCGCTGAAGCTTCAGCCGGACCGCCTTTCGGTGTTCGGCTACGCGCACGTTCCATCGTTCAAGGCGCATCAGCGCAAGATCGATGAGTCCGCTCTTCCGGGCCCACAAGCGCGAACGGATCAGGCGGAGGCCATCGCCCGTGCGCTCATGGCCGCTGGTTATCGACAGATCGGCCTCGATCATTTTGCGCTTCCCGGCGACAGCCTTGCCCTGGCCGCCGAGCGCGGGCTGCTGCACCGCAACTTCCAGGGCTACACGACCGATCGCTGCGCCAATCTCATCGCCTTCGGCGCCTCTGCCATCGGCAGGTTGCCGCAGGGATTCGTACAGAACGCCACGAAGATTCCCGATTACGAAAGGCACCTCCGAGAGGGGCGCCCAGCAACAGTGCGGGGTTGCCGTGTCAACGAGGAAGACAGCCGCCGCGCCGACATCATCGAGCAATTGATGTGCAACTATCGGGCGCAGGTCGGCTGCGTCGATGCGCCTTTGCGAGCACTCGAAGCCGACGGGCTGATACGGCGATCCGGCGACTGGATCGAAGTCACCGATGAAGGCCGGCCGTTGGTGCGCGCGGTAGCGGCGGCGTTCGATAATTACTTGCCGTCCTCTACCGCGATGCACGTTGCCGCCGTGTAGGCCGAGAGGCTTTTGATCTGGATCAACGCACCGCGGGCCGGGAACGTTTCTGAGGGGGTTCGGAGCATCGCTAAATGACTGACGTGAAACCGGGCTCATACAACGCCGTCTCGATCGGCCTTCACTGGGCCACCGTCCTGCTGTTTGTAGCGGCTTATTCGACCATCGAGCTGCGCGAGCTGTTCCCGAAGGGAAGCGGCATGCGCGACGCGATGAAGTGGTGGCACGAAAGCGTCGGCCTTGCGATTTTCGTGCTGGCGGGCCTCAGGCTTCTCATCCGCCTGGTCGCGAGGCCGCGTTTGCCAAAGGAGAATCAGGCGTGGTTGCGCGCGCTTTCGGGGGCGTCGCACGTTGCGCTGTATCTGTTGATGATCGCCTTGCCGCTCATCGGCTGGATCATGCTGAGCGCGGACGGCAAGACGATCCCGTTCTTTGGCGTGCATCTTCCACCGCTCGTCGCCCCCGATGAAAACTTGGCCGGGCAGCTTGAAGAGCTGCACGAAACCATTGGCACGCTCGGATACTGGTTGATCGGCCTTCATGCGACCGCGGCGCTGTTCCACCACTATGTCCTGCGCGACAAAACGCTGCGCCGGATGCTTCCGGTTCGTACCTGATCGAGAGCCCCTGAGAGTGGCTCGCAGATCGTCGATGAAGAATATCAACCTGCCAGCGCCGCTCTGATGCCAATAGGCCAGGTCCTGAAACCACCCGTTTATGCGAGCAGGCCCTATCTCGTCGCGATGGTCATATTGGCGGCGGAAACGCTCTTCCCCGGCTATTTTGCACTGGTCATGGCGACCGCCGCGGTTTCGATCGCGAGTTTCCTGTTAGGCTATTCGCCGATCGCGCACGCGCTCGTTGCACTTAACTGGCTATTCTATCCGTCGCTGTGGGGTCTGACGCTCCTGCGCATCTTTCGCTTTCCCAAGCGGGTCGTCGAAGACCTGTTCGATCACCAGCGCGCCCCGGGGTTTTTCACGGTCGTCGCGGCGACATGCATGATCGCTACCCAGACCATCCTCGTCGCCGGCGGCCATACGCTCGGAACCATCCTTTGGTGGCTCGGCCTGGGCCTGTGGTTCCTGGTCATGTATGCTTTCTTTACAGCAGTCACGATCCGGCAGCGCAAGCCAACGCTTGCGGCAGGCATCAACGGAGCATGGCTGATCGCGGCTGTCGCAACCCAGTCGATCGTCGTCTCGCGGGGCGCCGTTGACGGGCTGGTTGCACCGTCGCCGGCGATCCAGTTTCTGTGCGTGACGATGTTCATGATCGGCTGCATGCTCTACCTGGCGATCATCCCGCTCATTTTCTATCGCCTGACTTTCGTCCGGCTCGCGTCGCGGGATTTCTCCCCGCCTTACTGGATCAATATGGGCGCGGTCGCGATTACCACGCTGGCGGGCGCGACGCTGATTATTCGGATCGGCCATTGGCCCCTCCTTGGCAGCATCGCGCCCTTCCTTCCCGGCTTTACCTTGTTCTTCTGGGCGGCATCGACCTGGTGGATCCCGCTGCTGATCGCGCTCATGGTTTGGCGCTATCTCGTTCGAGGCGAGGTGCCGGCTTATGAGCCAGCCCTTTGGGGAATGGTCTTTCCGCTTGGAATGTATACCACCGCGACATTCCAGCTGTCGCAGGCCGCCGGCCTTGGATTCCTCGCCAGCGTTCCTCAGGCATTCATCTTCCTCGCGTGGGCGGCGTGGATTGGCGCGTTCGCCGGGCTGATCCGTCATATCTGGACTGGGTTGCGGCAGCCGGGCCGGAGTCGCGTCAGATGAGGGTCCGGTTGACCTGCCTCCGGGAAATCCCGGCTTCTTGATATCCAGGGGAGAAAAATGGTGGGCGTGGCAAGGATTGAACTTGCGACCCCTGCGATGTCAAC